>JAHEDB010000100.1 GCA_024641465.1 Chromatiales bacterium
TTTAACAACAAAGCAGATAGCAAGGTGGATTACGACAACATCCCCAGCGTGGTGTTTGCCCATCCACCGATAGGCACGGTCGGCATCACCGAGGCCGAGGCGAGACAGCGCTATGGCAATGATGTGACTATCTATAAGAGTGAGTTCACGCCCATGCGTCACGCCCTGTCGGCGCACGGTGTCAGCACGGCGATGAAACTGGTCTGTGCCGGGCGGGATGAAAAGGTCGTCGGTATTCACCTGATTGGTGACAACGTCGATGAGATGTTGCAGGGTTATGCCGTGGCCTTGAAGATGGGTGCGACCAAGGCCGACTTTGATAACACCATCGCTATTCATCCGTCCAGCAGTGAGGAACTGGTAACCATGAAAAACCCGGTCTCCACACCGGCCGTGGATACGGTGCAGGAATGGAAACAGGTTGGATAACACTGTAGGAGGTGTAGGGGCGAACAGGTCGTTTCGCCCCTACATTCCCCTTGACTCAATCCACAGATTGCCGATATAACATCGCATGCGCCGCCTGCTACCCATCGTCCTGACCGGTTTTATCCTGCTCACCCAGCTCGGGCTGGTTTTACACACCTATCAGGACCATAACAGCAACGAGGTCTGCCACCTGTGTCTGGCCTCCAGCCAGTCTGATCATGCGCTCGTTTCCAGCCCGATCACCTTATCTGTGGCAGGTTCGTTTAGCCTGCAAGCCCATCTTCCGCAACATCCCGTCACTCAACAAACCGTTCAACAATATGCGGCTCGCGCGCCGCCCCGTTTTCTCTAGCCCCCTCTAAACAATTTTTATTTTTGGTTTAAGTCGCGCGGCATGTTCGCGCGTGAGACAAATTGGAGAAAACACAATGCGTGCAGGAAAATCTTTTCTTTGCGGGATCGGTTTCGGCCTGATCACCACATCCGTCCAGGCCGCCAGCGGCGGTGGCGGTTTTAATCCGGACATCAGCCTGATCATCGATGGCCGCTACGGCAGTTACACCAATAGCAGTGACTACCAACTGCCGGGCTTTATGCTCGGTGGCGAGGCCGGTCGCGGTGAGCGGGGTTATTACCTCGGTCATAATGAACTGTCCATCAGCGCCAATATCGACGACATGTTTTATGGCAAATTCACCAGCGCCATCGCCGATCACAATGGCGCGACCGAGGTCGAACTGGAGGAGGCCTTCATCGAGACCCAGGGGCTGGATTATGGCTTCACCGTCAGGGCCGGGCGCTTTTTCTCCGCTATCGGTTATCTGAATAGTCAGCATGGCCACGCCTGGGATTTCACCGATGCGCCGCTGGTGTATCGCGCCCTGTTTGGCGATCAGATCATCGATGACGGTGTGCAGATCAGCTGGCTGGCGCCGACCGATTTGTATCTGAAGTTCGGTATCGAGGGCAGCCGTGGTGAACGTTACCCGGCTGGTGGTTCGGCAAACAACGGACAAGGCGCACAGACCGCATTCATCAAACTCGGTGGCGATGTCGGTGTCAGTCACAGCTGGCAGTTGGGTGTGTCCCAATGGCGCGCCGATGTGGTCGGACGCAAGGCCGGCAGCCACGATCATGGCGGCACCACGGAGACCCCCACCTTCAGCGGCGATAGCAAGGTCAACGGTGTCGATTTTGTCTGGAAATGGGCCCCCGACGGCAATGCCTCGCAACACTATGTGAAATTTCAGGCCGAGTACTTTGAACGTGAGGAAGACGGCAAGGTGGTCATGGACGGCAGCAGTCCGCTGGAGAGTACAACGTATAACGGCAAACAACGCGGTTGGTATGCGCAGACGATTTATCAGTTTGTGCCGCGCTGGCGCGTCGGCGTGCGCTATGACGCCCTCTCGGCCAACAACACCGGCTCCGACGCTGGTGTAATGAGCCAGGCCGGGCTGGACAACGAAGGCCATACTCCCAGGCGTTCAACCCTCATGCTGGATTACTCACGCAGTGAATTCAGTCGCATACGCCTGCAATATGCCAAAGATGATTCCTATGCGGACAGCGACAACATCGTGTTTGTGCAATACATCATGAGCCTGGGCGCCCATGGCGCGCACACGTACTAAAGGACACGTCAATGAAATCAATCGCCAAAATAATCCTTAGCCTGTTGCTAAGCGGCATGGCCCTGCCGGCCATGGCCTCACTCAAGGTCTTTACCTGCGAACCAGAGTGGGCGGCGCTCGCCACCGAACTCGGCGGCGAACGGATTAGCGCCTACTCCGCCACCACCGCCAGACAGGACCCGCACCACATCGAGGCCCGCCCCAGCCTGATCGCCAAAGTGCGCAATGCCGACCTGTTGATCTGTAGCGGCGCCGAACTGGAGACCGGCTGGTTACCACTGTTGTTACGCCAGGCGGGTAATGCCAGGGTCATGCCGGGACAAGCCGGTTTCATCGAGGCCGCCGCTCTGGTGCAACGCCTGGAGATACCCACTCACGTTGATCGCAGCATGGGTGATGTACATGCCGGTGGTAACCCGCATGTGCATCTGGATCCACGAAACATCGCCATTGTCGGCAGGGCGCTGACACAGCGACTGATTGCACTTGATCCAGACGGTGCGAGTTATTATCAGCAACGACAAACTGATTTTTCAAAGCGCTGGCAACAGGCGATCACGCGCTGGCAACAACAGGCCGCGCCACTCAAGGGTGCGAGGGTATTGGTGCATCACAAGGACTGGGTCTACCTGTTCAACTGGCTGGGCATCGTCACCGCCGGGACCCTGGAACCCAAACCGGGCCTGCCGACCACGGCGGGCCATCTGGTAAACCTTAAACAACAACTGCAAAAGTCGCCGGCCAGAATGATCATCCACGCCGCCTATCAGAGTGATCGCGCCGCGCAACGCCTGTCACAGCTCAGCGGCATGCCGGTGGTCGAGTTGCCCTATACCGTCGGTGGTGCAGACAAGACCGACGATCTGTTCGGTCTGTTCGACGTCACCCTGCAGAAACTATTGGGAGCAAAATGATGAACTGGTCGGCGCTTGATATCGGCATCCTCGGCCCGGCCTTTCTCGCCGGGCTGCTGGTGGTCGCCACCCACGTCCCCCTCGGACAACGGGTCCTGGCGCGCGGCATCATCTTCCTCGACCTCGCCGTGGCCCAGGTGGCGGGCCTCGGGATCATCGCCGCGCACAGTTTTGACTGGGAACCGGGCGGCTGGCAGGTACAGGCGGTGGCCTTCAGCGCCGCCATCCTGAGTGTGCTGTTTCTTAACTACAGTGAGAAACGCTGGCCACAAATACAGGAGGCCCTGATCGGCAGCCTGTTCGTGCTCGCCTCCAGCGGCGGCATCCTGTTGTTGAGCACCAATCCCCACGGTGGAGAACACCTCAAGGAATTGTTGATCGGACAGATCCTGTGGGTGAACTACGCGCAGTTGCTACCCGTGGCGATCCTCTATGCGATCATCCTCGGCCTGTGGTTCACCATGCGACAACGGCGCGCCTCCCTGCATTTTTACTTATTGTTCGCCCTGGCCATCACCACCTCGGTACAACTGGTCGGCATCTACCTGGTGTTCGCCACCCTGATCCTGCCCGCACTGGCGATCCGCAACGTGGCCGTCGGTAAGGCCCTGTGGTACGGCTATGCCCTCGGCGTCAGTGCTTATCTGTTTGGACTGGTGCTGGCGGCCGTGCTCGATATGCCGGCCGGTGCGATGGTTGTGTACACCCTCGCCATCGTGGCCCTGGCGGGTGGGCGTGTGTGGCGACAACAAAAGATCTGACGTGTTAGTGATCTCGGCACGTAGAGATTTAACCACGGGAAACAGCGGGTAGTATTTTATATACCTGATAAGTGAGTATTTCTGGAGATTACTTCCCGTTATTTTTTCCCTGTGTTCCCCGTGGTAAAAAATATTTTGCTATTCATATCATATACCCAGGGCCGATAGATCCAGTTTGTTGCCTTTCATCGGCGGACACCAGAAGTAGGCGCCGGTGACGGGACGGGAAAAACTGAACAGGGCATCGCTGATACCATCATCCTTGCCCGTCATGCGATTGAGTATGGTCTCGAAGGCGGCGAAGGATTTTCCAAACGAGACAAAATTCAAACCGGCATCGGCGCCTTCGGTCCAGGGCATGGAACGGCGCAGGATAAAGGCATCCGGTTCAAAACTCTCCTGCGCGGTACGTTTGACGTGGGCCGAGGGCGGCGCCGCATCGAACTCGGCGTTATCGCTGATATGCCGACCGATGATGTCGTCCTGTTCATCGACTGACTTGTCCTCAAATACATCCAGATCATGTACCCACTGTTGCACGGCGACAAAACTCGAACCATCCAGCCCCTTACCTTGTCCGTTGACGATAGCCGCCGCCACGGCCTCCTCACCCTCGGGATTCTCAGTACCATCCTCGTAGCCGGTGAGGTCACGACTGTCCTGAAACATAAATCCATCCAGCACATGACCGAGATTAAAATGTGGAAACAGCAACTGCTCTACTTCACGCGACAGATGATACAGCTCACCGGGGTCATCGCCACGTAACCAGCACCACAGGGCCGCCGGTGTTGACGGGATATCAAAGCCCGGTCCGCTCAGTACGGGAAAGGTCCGCATGTCTTTGATCAGAACCTGCAAGGCCTGTAACAGGGAGGGTCCGAAACCCAGCACAATCTTCTCGCCATCGACGATCTCCGCGAGTTCCTCCAGCACCTCGTGCAGTCTATCTTTGTTGATGCTGTCCGCCTCGAGATGAAAACTCAGATAACGGCTGTGTTTGGGGATATCCTGCAGAATGCCGGCCTGACTGTTGTTCATAGTGATCCCTTATGTTCTGACGATGAAATTGTACCTGAGATAAATTCTAGCACTATTCAAAAAAAAACCGGGCATCCGCCCGGTTCGATTATCTTGATCAGGATCATTACGCCGACCGTTGCAGGGCCTCAATGCGCTCCTGTAGCGGTGGATGCGACATGAACAGCCGCTTCATGCCCTGACCGATGCCGCCGGAGATCCCAAAGGCCGCCATTTGATCCGGCAGATGGGGTTGTTGTACCGACTGTTGCAGACGCTGCAGGGCGGCGATCATCTTCTGTTTACCGGCCAGCGAGGCACCACCGGCATCGGCGCGGAATTCCCGCTGCCGGCTGAACCACATGACGATCATGCTGGCAAGGATGCCGAGCACCAGTTCAGCGACAATAGTCGTGACCCAGAAGGCCGGGCCGTGGCCTCGTTCATTTTTAAATACCACGCGATCCACCAGGTGACCGATGACACGGGAGAAGAAGATCACAAAGGTATTCACCACTCCCTGGATCAGGGCCAGGGTGATCATATCGCCATTGGCCACGTGGCTGATCTCGTGGCCCAATACCGCCTCGGCCTCGGACTGGGTCATGCTGTTTAACAGCCCGGTGCTGACGGCGACCAGGGCGTTGTTGCGGCTCGCGCCGGTGGCAAAGGCGTTTACGTCGGGGGAGTCAAACACGGCCACCTCCGGCATGCCGATACCGGCCTGCTCAGCCTGGCGTTTTACCGTGGTGATCAGCCATTGCTCCATGGCACCACTCGGTTGGGTAATGACCTGTGCACCGGTCATGCGTTTGGCCGACCACTTGGAGATCATCAGCGAGATCAACGAGCCGCCAAAACCAAACACGGCGGCAAACACCAGCAGCGCATTCAGGTTCAGGCCTGCGCCCTGCGCATCCAGTATGCGATCCACACCCAGCAGCCGCAGGGTGATATTCAGCACAAAGATAATGGCCAGGTTGGTAATCAGGAATAAGGCGATGCGTTTCATAAGTTATTTATACCTATAAGGGTCGTTACGTTTTACAAAAACCATTTCATATTATTCCGTTGCCAGATTTTCTTCCAGAAATTTCTGATAGTTTTCGGCGCTGACGATCTGGGTACCGTCACAGTTAAACTGCATGCGCACGATACTCTGCACGATGGAAATCGTCACATTCCGGACATAGTATGTGGGCATGTCGCGCAGGGTTTTCAAGGTCGACAGGACATTCACGATCTCGGTCTCTTCCATCGGTTCCCAGGCCGCGCTGCGTCGCGCCATGATGTTTTTCCAGTAGGTCGGCAGACGCTGGTAGATCGGGTTGGCGCGCAGATTGTTGTACATATCGCGCATCAACAGGATCTTGTCGGCATAGGGGACGGCGGGAAACTGTCGTTCGATATAGCTGTGGTCGATCATCTTTGCGACCGAGTGGATCTCTTCGCGTAGCGGGTCGAAGATCGAGGTAGTGCGGATCTCGCCATTGTTAAAGCCGATAAACAGCTTGTAGGCGCTGCGATTGAGCATCAACTCCTGCAGGTTGGGTATCAGGACGTCGATATGCTCATCGGCCTCGCTCTTGTAACGCTTGCGGTCAAAGGTGGTCTCGCGCAGCGAGGGGTCACCGCGAATGCCGATCAGCAGGTTATTGGAATTCATCCCCGAGGCGCTGACGATACTCTCTTTCAGTACCAGCTCTTCAAAATCCTGTTCTTGTTCCTGCGTGTCCATGTCGTTTGCTTGTCCATTATCTCATTTATTTAATTGTACTGTTTGTATGTTGCCCTTATGTGGTCAGTCCCGACAAAACTCAAGAGCGGCGCCGGGTAGTTTTTTTGGCTGCCTTCTTGTGGACCTTCACCGGGCGTTTCTTACCAGTTTTGGTCGGTTGATCCGGCAGACCGGTGTGCTGGGTCCGGAACAGCTTGCCCTTTTGACCGTCCGCTGACTCATTTTTGTAACCAGTGCCCTGCGGTTGCCAACTGGGGACCAGGTGCTTCTTACCATTGCCGATCAGGTCCTCACGCCCCATGCGTTTGAGGGCCTCGCGCAGCAGGGGCCAGTTCTCCGCATCGTGATAACGCAGGAAGGCCTTGTGCAGACGCCGCACCTTCAGACCACGCGGGATGGGAACAGTTTCACTGTCGCGACTGACCCGGTGCAAAGGATTTTTGCCGCTGTGGTACATGGCCGTGGCGCTGGCCATGGGGGAAGGCAGGAAGGTCTGCACCTGATCGGCCCGAAAGCCGTTCTGTTTCAGCCAGATGGCCAGGTTCATCATGTCTTCATCGGTGGTACCGGGGTGGGCGGCGATAAAATAGGGGATCAGGTATTGCTCCTTGCCCGCCTCTTTCGAATAGCGTTCAAACAATGCCTTGAAGCGCTCATAGGCCCCCATGCCGGGTTTCATCATTTTCGACAGCGGCCCGGA
>JAHEDB010000101.1 GCA_024641465.1 Chromatiales bacterium
GTGCAGGGCCAGCCAGTAATCCGGGCTGAATTGCTCAATCTTGATGTCGTTGGCAACCGCTGGGTTATACAACACAAAATTCGAACCGGCCCGATATGTCTTTGCTTCAATCAATGTCAGTCCCTCAGGCAAATATATTCAATTTATTTTTCGGGCGATTACGAAAAAGGCCACGCCGGGCACCAGCCTTTCCTTGATATTCTGTCGTAAAAACTTGGTGATGGCATTTTGATACGGCTTGGGTTTGGAGGCATTGCCCCGGTAGACGACCTCAAAGCCACTGTTCTCCAGCAGCTTGCCGAGGGAGGCCGGATTGTAATAAAAGATATGGTGTTCACTGTCGTAATATCGACCCACCCGGCCTTTCTTCAGTCCGATTTTTTCCAGCAGGAATTTCAGCCTTGAACCCCAGGCAGATATATTCGGCACACCGATGTAAAGATATCCGCCCGGGTTCAGAATGGTACGAAAATTTTTCAGCCTCGCCACCGGGTCCTTGAGGTGCTCCACCACATGATGGGCATAGATCAGGTCAAATTTTTTATCGCCCCAGTCCAGCTTGTCAAAATCACCACACCGTATATCCATCTGCATCTTTTTCGCCAGCTGTTCGGTGGTCGCACAGTCCACATCATAACCGCTGACCTGCCAGCCGAGTTTTCTGGCATGTAAGGCATAGGTGCCATTGCCCAGGCCAAAATCCAGCATCTCGCCTTTATTGGGGATATAGTGCTGGAGAACAGTAAAATTCTGTTTGCAGACCTCGTATTGCTCATCGATGGTGCGTTGCGTGTATTCAGGGGTGATGTATCCGGCGTAATATTCCGTCAGATAGGCATCCGAATAGACCGGGTTCATGAACTGCACACCGCAGCCATCGCATCTGTAGATGTCATTGGCGCGAAAATCGGAATGATGGTGATGAATGGCGGCTGAACGGCAAACGGGACAGGCCTCGTACTTCTTGTCAAACTTTTCCGGCATTACATTTAAACCCTCAGAACACTAAACAAAATATACTCAAACTTTTGATAGAAAACCAGCCAACATATCGCGCGCCCGCTAAACTATCATCCCTAAAAAAATATAGTAGAATATATCTATATCGCCGCTGCCGATGCAGCATAATCCATGACCTGGACCTTTAACCAAACCATGAAAAGCACAGCCTCTCCCATCGATCCCAGCAAACTGAGAGATATCTGCTTGCTGAGACTCTCTGCGGTAGGAGACATTTGCCATACCCTGCCCGTGGTGCGCACCCTGCAAGCCGCTTTGCCCGAGGCCCGCATTACCTGGATCATCGGCAAAACCGAGTACGGTCTAGTATATGACATTCCCGGCATCGAATTTGTCGTTTTTGATAAGACCAAAGGCCTTGACGCCTATCTTGATGTCAAACGCCGGCTCAAGGGTCGGCGCTTTGATATTTTGCTGCATATGCAGATGTCGCTGCGCGCCAGCGCCCTCAGCCTGCTGATCCCGGCCCCCATCAAGCTCGGCTTCGACAAACAACGCGCCAAGGACATGCAATGGCTGTTCACCAATCGACAAATTACCCACCAGCCGGAACAGCATGTCATCGACAGTTTTTTTGGTTTTAGTGAAGCGCTTGGTATAACCGAGCATCGGTATCAATGGGCTATCCCCGTTCCGGAGGAGGCCAGGGCCTTCGCCCAACAGCACATCACCGCGAACCAACCCGTACTGGTGATCAGCCCCTGTTCCAGCATGGCCTATCGCAACTGGCACGTGGCCGGTTATGCGGCCGTGGCGGACTATGCCGTGGAAAAATACCAGATGCAGGTCATCCTCACCGGCGGGCCAGGCGGGATCGAAAAACAATATGGAGAAGAAATCAGTCAGGCCGTAACACACCCGCTGATTAACCTGATCGGTAAAACCAGCCTGAAACAATTATTGGCTATCCTCGCCAAGGCCCGCGTCGTGGTCGCCCCCGATGCCGGGCCCGCCCACATGGCCACGGCCGTCAATACCCCGGTGATCGGTCTGTATGCCACCACCAACCCGGATCGGGCCCGCCCTTACCTGAGTGCTGACATTACCGTCAATCGCTATCCCGAAGCCGTGCAGGATAAGTACGGCAAGCGCGTGACTGACATGCCCTGGGGCACCCGGGTCCGCGACCCGGGCACGATGGATCGCATCACGGTCGAGGATGTTACCGCTATGCTCGATAAAGTCATGCAGTCTTAAGGAAAGAATACCTTGCTTGTTTCAAACACCGACTCCGGTGTTATTGCCGCCAATCCCAGTTCAGGCTGCGGCATCTGTTCGGCGCGCAACACTCGATACTGACTGTCCGGCACATAGGGCCCGCAATCACGCGGGTCATGCCCGGCGAACAGTGCAACCAGATTGGTACCCACCGCAGCGGCGATATGCATCGGCCCGGTATCCGGGGAGATCAGCAGGTCCATGCGCTGCAACAGGGCCTTGTAACGTTCAAAGTTGAGCGGTGGGATCGACAGGATCACCTGTCCACCACTCAGCCGGACGATGGTTTCACCCAGCTCCCGGTCTTCCGGCACCAGGTCCATGATAACAACGATTCGCCTGGATTGGGTTTTGGCGTAATCGGCGAACAGACCGGCCAGTTTGGCAAAGTGCCCGGCCGGCCAGCCCTTTTCATTACGCGTGGCCCGATTCCGAAACGACAGCTTGCGCAAGGCGCTGAAACTGGGGTGCAGGCCGATCACAAAATCATCGTCATTGATACCGTGCTGCAGCAGTTGTTCACGCGCCAGTTGTTTGCCCGACTCGGTCACCGGCAGATATAACCAGCGATCAGACAACTCCTCATCCCGGCAGACCATTTGCAGGCAACGCCGCGCATAATTGGTGATGGTGTCTTGCGGGGTGATCTGTTTGATCGGTGCAGTCTGTTGTTCAATCAGTTTCAGGAAACTGCTTTTCATTTCAAAACAGAAAATTTTATCGTACACCGTCCGGTTGACTTCGCTTTTGACCCGCCCCCTCTCCAGCAGGCCCTTGATGCCCTTACGCTGGTAAATAATCAGTTGCGTCAACCGTGGGTGGAAGCCCTTTAAAACCCGCTTGCCGTCGGGACTGGTCAGGACGTGCAGTTCGGCCTCCGGCCATATATCCAGCATGGCCTTGAGGGCGGCCGTTACCATCACGATGTCGCCGGCCCGACCAACACGGATTGCCAGAATCTTTATTTTAGCGTCCAATTTTTTACCATTAAATATTATTGATTAATCGAGTAATTCGTGTATCGCCTGACTGACCGCTGCAACCGTCGGAATCAGGCCATCGATATCCTGTACTATCTTGTGTGGCCCATAACGCGGCCAGTATCGAAACGGCAGGCAGATAAACTGTTGCAGCGCAAAAAAAATTCCCACGCTGGGCACCCCCGCCGCGATGGCCAGGTGGCGGATGCCGGTGTCATTGGAGACTACCAGACTGGCACCTTTGATCAGGGCGATCGTTTCATCCAAGAAGTTGCAATCCAGGCCCTGGACATTGTGTCGGTCCCGACTGTGCTCCAGTAAACCATCGATGGATTCCCATGGTTCGCGGCCCTTCAGGACAAAATGCTCAAAGTCGACATATTTTTTTGCATTCTGTTTAATCAACTCGGCATATCGCTCCAACGGCCAGCATTTAACCGGGGTCGAGGCGCTCGTGAAGTAGACAATATAGGGTCGGTCGGCCGGTCTTGTGTCGCCCGGTAAATCAAACATGGGGGGATAAGTAGTGGTAAAACCAAAGACATTCAACATGTCCAACAGGCAATCGGTTTCAAAATGAAGGTCTGAACGATACACCGTCACATCATAGAAGAGTTTTCGTTGCAGGCTGTGATAGGGAAAACCCACTCGCAGTGCTGAACGATGCAACAAACAAAGCCAGAAGGAACGGTGTGTGGCCGCCAGGTCAAAGATAATATCCTGCTTGCCGAGTTCGCGGGCCTTTTTGAACTGCTCACTAAACGATACTTCGCGACGGTCCTTACCGTACAAGGTATGGATACTATCCACCAGGTCATTGGGTACACCACGAGTATAGTTGCTGACAATGCTGAGGGTGATATAGGCATTGGGAAAACAACGCCGGACTTCTTTTAAAAACGGGCGGGTCAGTATCATGTCGCCCAGTGCGGCGTGACGGATAACTGCAATTTTACCTACTGCCTCGGGTTTAAGCGACTGCACTCGTTTAACGGCCTTTACAGAGGCCCATGCGCCATTTCCAAACCAGAGCTTCATAGTTACGAAAAGTTACCCTGTTTTCACATCCATTATTTTTTCAAAACGGCAACAAAATTACCGTCCGCCTCTTCAAAGGCATCGTGTATGGTCACTTCCCGAAAACCTGCCTGTTTGGCGAAGTCGATAAAATTTTTAGCGCCGAACAGATGTAAATGCTCCAGCGGTTTCAGCGCGCCCCAGTTACAGCCCAGGGTCCTGGCCTGAGGGCAATCCCCGTCCGGGGTTTGTATTACAAAGGCCCCGCCCTGTTTGAGGATCCGGTGCACCTCTTGCAGATCGGCCAGCGGGTCTTCAAAATGCTCAACCACATCGATCGCCGTGATCAGGTCAAAATAACCGTCCGTAAAACGTTGTGCCACATCACAGAACTTGTCGCTGTAAACATGCGAGCTGAATTGTGGATAGGTATTGCAAAATGGTCGAACCAGCACAGTGACCAGTTCTACACCATATACGTCATAGTGTTCTTCAATACCGGCGGTAAGCAGAAAACCCTTGTTGCAACCGATATCCAGATATTTTTTCTGCGTGTCCTGGGCAATATATTGTTTGGCGAAGGCGAAGATCCCTCGCGCCCGGTGTAGAAAATGAGAATAGCCTTTGATGCTGCGCATTTTCCGAAACGGCGCCAGCAGCTTGCGCCGTAACGACCGGAGGCCGCCCCCGGTATAGGCCTTATGCATTGCCTGATTATCGGCAAAATTATCGACATAGATCAAACCGCAGGTATTGCACCGCACATACTCCAGCTTGTCGTAACTGCAATAATGCTCAACCTGCTGCTGGTCGTGGCAGATAATACAGGGTCGTATAGATTGGTATTGGCTCATGATGTATCGTTGATATCGTTTACGGTAGTGGGTGGCCGGTCAGCGCAGTAAAAACCTGCATTAACTTAGTATAGTGTTGTTGCTCTGAGAATACTTCATCGGCAAATTGCTGACCAGCCCTGGCCAGCCTTTTACGTAACGCCGGGTCGTCGGCCAGCCGCTTCAGGCAGGCTGCCAGCCCTGCCGCATCCCCCGGCTCATACAGCAGCCCCGTCACGTCGTGCTCGATGATCTCCGGTACACCGCCTGCGTTGGATCCAATCACCGGGACCCCGCATTTCATCCCTTCGATCAACACCAGGCCAAAGGTCTCGGCATAGGTGGTCAGGACAATGACATCAAAACAGTTAAAAATATAGGTGGGTTTATCCATAAAACCTAGATAATGAAACTGCCCGAGCAGGCCCCAGGCCCGCGCCTGCTTCTGCAACTTGTCAAAGTAGCCCGGGTCCATCACATGCCCCATCAGGGCCACTTCAACCTGTACGCCCTGCTCATGTAAATGATGGATCGCCTCCAGCAATATATGCTGACCCTTGCCATGCTCAATCCGACCAGGCAGGAGTATCCTGAATTTCCCTTTATCTATCCCCTTGTCTGACAAAAAAGATTCACAATGAGCCAGGTCTGCCTGAGCCAACTCGGCCACCCCATGGTAAAGCAGGTGAATATTGTCTTTTGCCAATGGCAAGAATCGTTCAGCCTCAGCATACAGTCGCCGGGTGATCACCAGATAGGCATCGATGTTCTGGTAAATAAAACGATGGTAAAAATCCCTTTTATGGCGAGTGATGGTCATGTGGCGAATAAACACCAACTTCGGCTTACTGCGGGACAGGCGTTTGGCCAGGACGGCCAGCAGCAGGTCCTGGGTCCAGTGTACATGCAGGATCTGACACTGATGCTGATCGAGGACACGCGCCAGTTGCCAGGCGGCAATCAGGGGTAAGGGTTTGAATCGCGGCCGCAGCGTGACGGTGTTAAGCTTGCTATCGTGCAGACGCTCGGCAATCATGCTACCGGGTCTCATCACCACCAGACAGTCATGCCCCTGATGCTGCAACCATTCGCTGATATTCAGGGCGTAGAGTTCCAGACCACCCCAGCCTGATGAGGTACACAGTTCGGCTATTTTCATATCAAGGTCGGGTCGAATCCTGCGCTTGAGGTGTTTTTACACCCATTTTTTTACACTGCGGTGAAATGAATTATACTCGCTTGTTATCAATTACATATTGTACCGCATAAATGCTCACACGCTACCCGAAGAAGATCCTCGTCGTCCGTAATGACAAGCTGGGAGATTTCATGCTCAGCTTCCCCGCCCTCGGCCTGTTAAAGGCCAGCCTGCCCGAGGCACGCGTCTATGCCCTGGTGCCTGAATATACCCGGGATATGGCCGAGGCATGCAACTGGATCGACGAGGTGTTGATCGATCAGTGGCAAAATAAAGGTCTACTGGCCAATTGGCAGCTGTTGCAACTTTTCAGGCGCCACCAGTTCGACGCCATTATCAGTCTCTATTCGACCACACGCGTCGGTCTGTGTGCCTTTGCCGCCGGGATCCCCTACCGACTTGCCCCGGCCACCAAGCTGGCCCAGTTATTTTACAACCATCGCCTGGTGCAACGCCGCTCCCGTTCGGAAAAACCGGAACATGAGTACAATAGTGATCTGGTCCGTCGCTTCTGTCAGGACCATACGATTGTACCAGCCAACGTCCCCCACCCGCCGTTATTGCAGTTTGAACCGGCGGCCATCCGGAAATTGCGCGCCGAGTTTTGTAGCCGACAGCATATTGCCGCCGATCAACTGCTGATCTTTATCCACCCCGGCAGTGGCGGATCGGCCCGCAATCTGTCCCTGCAACAATACGCAGACCTTGCCCGTCGGCTCCGCTCAAGCCGGGGCCACACCATTATCATCAGCGCCGGCCCCGGTGAATACACCAATGCCCACGCACTGGGCGACAGGCTGGCCGATACACCGCATGTGGTATTTGAATCACGTGAGGGGCTGAAGCGCTTTGCCGAACACATCCAGTTTGCCGATCTGTTTATCGGCGGTTCGACCGGCCCGATCCACGTCGCCGGGGCG
>JAHEDB010000102.1 GCA_024641465.1 Chromatiales bacterium
GGGCGAGGTCAGCGCCAACTTCCAGTCCATCCCCGACTGGCAGAAACTACTGCTGGCCTTCAGTATGTTGCTGGGTCGGCTGGAACTGTTCACCGTGCTGGTGTTGCTCAGCCCGGCTTTCTGGCGGCGCTAATCACCATGACACAGGTCGATCAGGACAAGTGGAATAAACGTTATCAGCAAAACAGCCTCGAACCGCGTGCGGCGCGGGTCCTGATGGATAACCTGCACCTGTTACCCAGACAGGGTAGCGCCCTCGACCTGGCCTGTGGCCTGGGCGGTAACGCCCTGCTGCTGGCGGAACGGGGACTGTCGGTCGAGGCCTGGGACCTCTCGCCCGTCGCCATCGACAAACTCACACACCAGGCCAGAGACCTGCCGATTCAGGCCAGGACCGTAGACATCAACGTCACGTCCCTGCCGGTAAACCAGTTTGATGTCATCGTGGTCAGTTATTTCCTCGAGCGTCGGCTCGCCCCCGCCATCATCGATGCGCTTCGGCCCAATGGCCTGTTGTTCTACCAGACATTCAACCAGAACCAATGCGGTCGCGGGCCCACTAATCCCGCCTGGCGTTTACAGGACAATGAACTGTTGCGCTTGTTTAAACCCCTGTCGGTGCGCTATTACCGCGAAGAGGGTATGACCGGCGATGCACAGGCTATACGCGATGAGGCCCTGCTGGTGGCGCAGAAAATTCTGTCGCCTGGATGAAATGCAATGAAATCCAGGATCGTACACTGCTCCCGTAATTCGCTTGCGCTGCATACGGGCTACATATACTCGCGGCAATAAAAAACCCCGCCGTAGCGGGGTTTAAAGTTTTGGGAGCGACCTCAGCCGCCCTACCTACTGTTTTTCTTCTTGTCGTTATCGTCTTTCTTGTGGGCCTCACGCTTGGCCTTTAGTTCGGCCAGCTTGTCATTGACCCGCTGCTTGCCATGCTTCTGACGCAGGCGTTGTTCCGTCGCGTCATAGTTCTGGCCATCATCGACGGCGGCAGGGGCCTGGCAATGCTTCTCGCGCTGGTGTGACTCGCGACCCTTGTGCTTACCATGGTCGTCATCGCATCTGTGCGAGTGGCGTGATTCCGGCACCGTGACCTGAACCTGGCCGGTACAACTTTCAAAGCCGTCACTGGCGGTGAAGTTGACCTGATAGACGCGGCCATTGCCGTGTCCCTTGCGTTCGGCACGCAGCAACACGCTATCGGCAGGTGTCATGGCCTGGATCACGGCATCCGGACTGCTGTGCCCGCTGCCACGACCCACCACCGGTTCATCCGAGGTGACGCTATCGATAACCAGCACGACATCTTTATAGAGACTGTCGGTGTCGCTCACGCCGGCAATGCTGATCGGACGCATCTTGTGATTCGGCGGCCACAGACTGGCAACGCTTGGGCGGGCCAGTTCACAGGCAGGCGGGTCATTGATATTGCGCACATTGATCACCACCTGATCGACGCTGGACTTGGGATTCAGCGCATCGGTATCGGTGACGGTAACCGCGAAGCCGATGGCCACGCCACCAGCCGACACGCGGGGGGCGGTGAAGAACGGCGTCGGCGAACCCGGATTGTTCAGCTCAACCTTCGGACCGGCGACCTGTAACCAGTCGAACAACAGGCCGTCATTTTCCGGATCGGTACTGGCCAGGGCGTTGAGGGCCACAATATTGCCCTCATCACGGGTCTGATCGACACCGGCATCGGCGAGCGGTGCGGCGTTATCGACAATGCCCACCATCACCTGACCGGCCTGGCTGAGGGCCTTACCGTCACTCACGGTCAGCGCAAACACCAGTTGCTGGCCAATGGCATTGGGCACCGCAAAGCCAGGCTTCACACCGATGGGATTATCCAGCTGCACGGCCGGACCGGCGATCTGGCTCCACTGATAGGTCAGGGCATCGCCATCGGCATCATAGCTATGGCTGCCATCGAGTATGGCGGTCGCGCCTGCCTTGATGGTGAAGTTATTCCCGGCATCGGCCACCGGCGGGGTATTCACATCCTTGACGGTAATATCGACGGTGTCAGGGTCACTCACCGTGCCGCGACTATCGGTCACCGTCAATTGCAGGGTAAAGGTCGTGTTCGCATCCACGGCGGGGGCAGTGATACCCGGCTTGGCGCTGGTGCTGTTAAATTGCAGCAGCGGACTCAATGGCGACAGCTGCGTCCATTTATAGCTCAGGCTGCCCTTGCCACTGCTGGCGGAGGCATCCAGGGCCAACGCGGTCAACTCATCCACGGACTGGTCGACACCGGCCTTGGCCACCGGTTTACGGTTGGCCAGCTGCGCGGCAAAGGCCACGACATTCGGCCCATAGATAGTGGCAGAGGCCAGACAGGCGGTGAATCCCGGGTCAGACATACGCACGCACACCGGCAGGATGCCGGCATGGGCATCCAGCGGTATGGTTGAATAGATGACGCTACCCTGACCGTAGTCATATACGCTCACCACCGACTGAGCGGGATCGGGACGGCTCAGGATGACCCGCGCCTCGGACGGCAACGAGGCTATCAGGAGATAACCGTGTTCCGAATTGACACCATTATCCAGGTTCGTATTGGTAATGACGCCACCTGGCCCATTGGTCACGAGCGTGCTGTTGTCCACCACGTTGATATCCCGGCCGGGGCTGCGCACCGACTGAATACCGGCCCCACCCGGTAAGATGCTCGCCGCGGGTGTAACCCAACGGTCATGGATCAACAACACCAGACCATTTTGCACCGCCTGACTGACCTCCGGCAGGCGCGCCAGGTATTCCCCACCATAGGAGGTGTTGGAACAGTTGGTGACAAACAGGACATCCAGCCCCTGTAGATCGGCAGCAGCGAGGTCCGCCAGATACACCGGTGTCTGACCGGCGGCGGAAATCGTCGTTACGGCCCAGGGCCTTCCCTCGCCATCACACATTTCGTAATAGCCCACCTTGGCTGCAAATACATTGCTGCTCACCAGGCCCAACAGGACCAGGGCGAGCAACCCGCGACGGAATATATACTGGTTCATACCAGATACCTCTACATTAACTTGTTGTTATTAAAGCAATTCATTCCATTTACACGTATTAATTGTGGTATATCTAGTCCCTTCGAGGTTGTTTTCGGCACAAAATGTAGGTTGTTTAGAGAAATGAGTGAGAAAGGCATCACAAAAACTGCGACATTAACCCTATACACAGAAGGGTTATTAGGCGGGTAAAATCTGTATTTTAGGCGGCGAGGCGGGACAACTGGATGGATTCGGGCAGGACTAACTCCATCACGATCGGCAGGTGGTCCGAATAGGCATGGTGCATGGCATAGACCTTCTGCACCTCCAGTTCCGGGGTCACCAGGATGTGATCGATGTGGTGCTGGGGCCGCCAGCTGGGGAAGGTCAGGGTCTCTTCGAGGGGTTCGCGCAGGCGGGTGAGTTTAAACAGCAGGTTCATCTCCGGGCTGCCAGGACGGCAGTTCATGTCACCCATCAGGATGACGTGTTTAAAATCATTGACCCGTTCACTGATCATGGCCAACTGGCGCATCCGCGCACGTCGCCCCAGGGCCAGGTGCAGCATGAACACCGCCAGCGGTTCCTGACTCGTGCCGTAACGGGCCATGATGGCGTTGCGGCCCGGGATCAAACCGGGCAGGGCGATATCGCTCACCTCGGCGGGGTGAAAGCGGCTCAGCAGGCCATTACTGTGCTTGGCAAACCGCCCGATACTGCGATTAACCTGGTGATACCAGTAAGGAAAGCCGCCCTTGAGGGCCAGGTACTCGGCCAGATTGATATAATTACTGCGCAGGCTGCCGGCATCGACCTCCTGCAGACCCACCAGGTCAACATCTCTCAGCAGACACGCCACCCGATCCAGATTGGTCAGCCGTTGGCTGTGGGGCAGGACGTGTTTCCAGCTATGGGTCAGATAATGGTGGGGCTGCCTGGTCGAGATCCCCACCTGGATGTTATAACTCATTACCTTTAAGACTTGGCCGGGCACGTGCAATTCCTGTGTAGAAAAACAAGAAGGACTGAGGCGGCGCCTCAGATCGGGCAGACCATCTCGCCCAGTTTGTTGGTCAGCTTGATGTTCTCGCTGTAGTCGACCGGGCAATCGATGATACTGACGGTATTATCGGCCAGCGCCTGTTGTAGTGTAGGTAATAAATCCCCACCCTTTTCAATCCGATAGCCCTTGGCGCCAAAGGATTCGGCGTATTTGACGAAATCGGGGTTGGTGAAATCGACATGGGATTTGCGGCCGAACTGATTCATCTGTTTCCATTCTATCAGCCCATAACCGCTATCGTTCCAGATCAGGATCACGATCGGGGTATTCAGCCGCATCGCCGTCTCGATCTCCTGTGAGTTCATCAGAAAACCGGCATCCCCGGTCACCGCCACCACCTTGCGCTCCGGGTAGGCCAGCTTGGCGGCGATCGCCCCGGGCACGGCGATGCCCATGCTGGCAAAGCCGTTGGAGATGATGCAGGTATTGGGGTGTTCACAGCGGAACATGCGCGCCATCCACATCTTGTGGGCGCCCACATCGGAGATGGCGATGTCTTCCAGTCCCATCGCGGTGCGCAGGTCCCAGATGATCTTTTGTGGTTTGACCGGCACGCTCACATCGTCCTTGTGTTCTCGGATCTCCTGCACCAGGGCATCACGCAAGGGACGCATGGTATTGCCCGTATGGGGCGTGGCCAGTTGCATGATGCGCAGCAGGCTGTGTTTGATGTCACCGTTGACGCCGATCTGCGCGGAATAATACGCATCCACCTCGGCCGGCTGTTGATCGATATGGATCAGGGTACGGTCCCTGGTGGGATGCCATAAATAAGGGTGGTATTCCACCAGGTCAAAGCCGACACAGATGATCACATCGGCCTTGTTGAAACCGCAGTTGACGTAATCGGCGGATTGCAGACCGGCGGTACCGAGGGCCATGGGGTGTTTGAAGGGCACCACGCCCTTGGCCATAAAGGTATTGGCGACGGGAATATTGAGTTTTTCGGCAAAGTCCGCCAGCTGTTGCCAGGCCTTGCCGCGGATCACGCCATTACCGGCCATGATCATCGGGTTGCGCGCATTGGAGATCACCTCGGCGGCCCGCTCGACCCGATCACGGGCCGGTTCCGGCGTCATGGGCACCCGCACCCCGAGGGGTTCGGAGTCGATCTCCATGGCGGCGATATTTTCCGGGAATTCGATGAAACAGGCGCCGCTCTTTTCGGTCTGTGCCAGTTTGAAGGCCTTGCGCACCACCTCGGGGATGATGTCCGGTTCGACCAGACGCGAGGAATACTTGGTGACGGGCTGAAACAGCCGCTCCAGGTCCAGCACCTGATGGGATTCCTTATGCAGGCGATGGGTGCTGGCCTGGCCGGCGATGGCCACCAGCGGCGCGCGATCCATATTGGCATCGGCCACCCCGGTGATCAGATTGGTCGCCCCCGGTCCGAGGGTGGAGAGACACACCCCGGCCCGACCGGTCAGACGACCATAGACATCGGCCATAAAGGCCGCGCCCTGTTCGTGACGGGTAGTAATAAAGCGGATCGATGAATCGAGCAGGGCATCCATGACCTCGAGGTTCTCTTCACCGGGGATGCCGAAGATAAACTCGACCCCCTCATTCTCCAGACACTTTACAAAAAGTTCCGCGGCCTTGATGGTTTTGCCCGTCATCGGTGGTTATTTACCCTATTTACTTTCTTTCTTGATCAGATAGTCCAGCACCTCGAGCACACCGTCATGGCTGGCGGTCTTGCTGGTGGTGCGGTACTTGCCGTTGACGATCAGAGTCGGCACGCCGGTGATACCGTAGCGTTGGGTCAGGTCCACCGCGCGCGCCAGCCGGGTCTCGACCGCAAAGGAATGAAAGGTGTCATCAAAATCGCCGGCCTTGACGCCGTGTTTGACAAAAAACTCGCGCAGCTTTTGATCGGTATCAAGCCGGTTTCGTTCCAGGTGATAGGCATCAAACAGGGGCTTATGCAGCTTGTCACCGACGCCGAGAATTTCGGCGGTATAAAACGCCCGCGCATGCATCTGCCACAGCGGATTAAAGGTCGCCGGGACGCGGATAAATTGCACATTGGCCGGTTTTTTCTTCAACCATTTCTGCAGATGGGGTTCAAACTGAAAACAATGCGGACAACCGTACCAGAACATTTCCACCACCTCGACCTTGCCGGCCGAGGTGGTGGCAACGGCGGGACTGATGCGTTCATATTCAACACCCTCGGTAAATCCCTTGGCGTTGGCAACGCCCACGGCAACAAAGGCCATGGTTATGAGTAGTAGTTGGCGTAACCCGGTCATACCTGTATCTCCTGTTAAAAATTTTGTTCAGGTTAGAAAAATATCCAATGCAAGGCAAGCGATTTAACTCCGCTGTTGCATTGCGCGCACAATTCTTACAAACCACCAAACACATGCAGACCCTGTGGCCACAAATTGGTTCCGATCAGGATAATCAGCAACATCGGCACACCGGCCACACACCACCAGGCAAATGGCCGCGCCTGCAAGCCTTTTTGCAAACGCAGGTGCAGGCCCGCCAGATAATAAACCCAGCAGGCCATGGTCATGGCCTGTTTGGCCTGCCACTGCCAGTAATGGCCCCACGCCAGGTCGGACCACACCAGGCCGCTCAGCAACCCCACCCCCAGCACTATAATCGCCACCACCACTTGCCGATACAGATAGTCATCCAGACCGATCTGGACGGTTTCCAGGATATCGACATTTTGCCGGTGCCTGATCCAGGCGCAATCCAGTAACAGTCGCAGCAGGGCAAACCCGCCGCAACTCATCAGCAGGCCAAAGGCGAGGAGCATCGCCGGCACATGCACCAGCATGAGCGCATGCTCCATCACCGGCGCCACCACAAACTGTTGACTGATCCCCGACATGAAATAACGACTGCTGACAAAAAGCCCGAGCAGGACCGCAGGCAACAGGGCAACAAACGATCCGGGCAGACGGGTTTGATTACGTAAGAACACCAAATACAAAAACACCATCACCACAATGACCGAGAGCAACACCGGATAAACATGACTGAACGGTAAATCGGCATAAACCATCTCGGTGGTCAGCCGTGTTGGCCAGTCCAGCAAGATCGCCAGCACACAGGCGACAATCACCATCCAGCCAGCCAGGCCAACGTGGCG
>JAHEDB010000103.1 GCA_024641465.1 Chromatiales bacterium
ATGCGGGCGTCGTTCGACTGAAAGAGGGAGGCGGCCATGGAGGCCATAACGGCCTGCGCGATATCATCAACAAGATGGGCGGTAACACCTTTTTGCGTCTGCGCATCGGTATCGGCCATCCCGGCGACAAGTCACGCGTCACCGGTCATGTGCTGAACAAGGTCAGCCAGGATGACCGTATCGAAATCGAACGGGCCATCGACTCGGCCCTGCTTGTGTTACCGCATGTTATCAACGGCGATGCACATAAGGCGATGCATGTACTACATACAAAATCAGTGGAGAGGGACGAGTGACGCGGATCGAGGCCGATATTTATCTGCTTTGCCGTTGTCCGGCACTCGATGTTTTTCCTCGCTACTCGGTACTTATTACTAGGAACTAAAAACTATGGGAATTAAATGCGGTATCGTCGGCCTGCCCAATGTGGGCAAATCAACATTGTTTAATGCGCTGACCAAGGCCGGGATCCAGGCCGAGAATTATCCCTTTTGCACCATCGAGCCGAATGTCGGCATCGTGCCCGTGCCGGACCCACGGCTGGACAGCCTGTCGGCAATCGTCAAACCGCAGCGGATACTGCCTACCACCATCGAGTTTGTCGATATCGCCGGGCTGGTGGCCGGCGCCTCCAAGGGCGAGGGCCTGGGTAACAAGTTCCTGGCGAACATTCGTGAGACCGATGCCATCGCCAATGTGGTGCGCTGTTTCGTCGATGATGATGTGGTGCATGTCGCGGGCAAGATCGACCCCCTGCACGATATCGAGGTGATCAACACCGAGCTGGCCCTGGCCGATCTGGACAGTGTCGAGAAGGCCATCAACAAGACCGCCAAGGTCGCCAAGTCCGGTGACAAAGACGCCAAGATCAAACTGGCCCTGCTGGAACGCGTCAAGGCGCAACTGGATGAAGGCAAGATGGTACGGACCATGGGCCTGGACAGTGATCAAAAACTGCTGTTACGGGAACTCTTTTTGCTGACCATCAAACCGGCCATGTATATCGCCAACGTCAGTGAGAGCGGATTTGAAAACAACCCTCTGCTTGACAAGGTCCGTGCCTACGCCAAGCAGGAAGGCGGCGCGCCGGTGGTGCCGGTGTGCGCGGCCATCGAAGAAGAGCTGATTGAACTGGATGATGCCGAGAAGCAGGACTTCCTCAGCGAGATGGGCCAGGACGAACCGGGCCTGAACCGCGTGATCCGCGCCGGTTACGACCTACTCGGTTTGCAGACCTATTTTACCGCCGGTGTCAAAGAGGTGCGGGCCTGGACCGTGAAGGTTGGCGCCACTGCACCCGAGGCGGCCGGGGTGATCCATACCGATTTCCAGAAGGGCTTCATCCGCGCCGAGGTGATCGCCTATGCCGATTTCATCCAGTACAACGGCGAACACGGCGCCAAGGAGGCGGGCAAGCTGCGGCTGGAAGGTAAGGAATACATCGTGCAGGATGGCGATGTCATGCACTTCCGTTTTAATGTCTGAAAGGGTGAAGCTGTCTGCTTATTGAACCAGCCGGCTCAAATCCCGAGTACTGACCAGTATCAGGATACAACCGAACAAGACTATCAATGCAAACCAGTAACGCCGGCTGAACTGTTTACCGGTTGTCGATAGCTGTGAGTGGGGTGGCAGGCTGAAGATAGCCGCAAAGGCCGTTTCCCGGGTGTTTTTTTCCTGTTGATAATAGTGTTTGACCATCAGGCGATAATAAACAATGACGTAAACGTCGATGATCATGATGACTCCTAATAGCGTCTCCATATCTGTATGCCTCTGTCAGTTTGTTTGCCGGTGCTTCATTGTTGAAAGGCTCTGTTAATTTATCAAAACCTTCTCTGCGGTATTGTCTTCCATCATGCTTTCAAGTAGCTCAGGCTCATGAATATGGATGCAATGATTTTCGGTCCGTAATACACCTTTTCGTTTCAGTTCACTCATGATCGTGCTGACGGTTTGCCGCGAGGTGCTGACCATGTCCGCTATTTCCTGATGAGTGAGCGGTATATCAAGGTAAATATAATCGCCTATTTTTTTTCCATAACGGGCACTCAACCGGGTTAGTAATTTTATAACGCGTGAAGTCACGTCATCGGCAGTCAGATTGATCAACATATCACCGAGGACGCGTAAGCGACAGGATAAAAGGTCGATCGTCAACAGGGCAACCTGAGGGTTTTTCAGCAAATAATCCTTAAATGCGTCCTGTTTGATGCGGATGATCTCGGTATCACTACAGGCTCTTGCATAAACCTCCCGGTTACCACCTCGGGTTACTTCGGCAAGTCCAAACATTTCACCATGAAAACAAAACCACATGATGACTTCCTTGCCATTTGAGGACAGTTGAAAAATTTTTACCCGACCATCGAGCAGGAAGTAGACATAATCTCCCGGTGATCCTGCCTGAAAGATGAGTTCATTTTTGCGGAAGGATTTTTGGTTGCCGAGTGACAGCAGGTTTTTTCTATCGCTGTCAGCTAAGTTCGATAGAAAATCGTTTGGCGGTATATACCAGATTTTATTCATTTTCATGATCTTCCGTCGTTGCCTGTGCTTACATCATAAACGCAATTATTCGAACCCTTGTAAACGGTGCTGTCAGCTGGACGACACGATTCGAGCAGACGGATATTAAACCATCACTTATAGTGGCATGTTATAGGGCTAAACATTATTTTTATCAAGAGTTGTTAGCCCGTATATGACATGCACAGTCGATAAGAAAATAAGCAAATACTAATTACAAATGAGAGGTATGAGGATGGAAACAATAATGTCGTCAAGCTTTATTGGCTATCTCGTTGCCAATATTGAAAAAAGCGGCCGAAATCCCAAGCGTGTCATGCTTGGATTTATAGCGGCCTGGGTAATGTTTGCATCGATACTTTGGGTGTTTCCAAGGCCGGAAGGCCTGTCTGCTAATGGGATGGCGGTGCTTGCCGTGGTCGTGTGGGCCAGCATCATGTGGGTCTCAGAGGCCATGCCCGTTGGGATCACCGGTATTTCGGTACCAACCCTGTTGATCCTGACCCACGGTATTCCATGGGTCGAGAAAAAGGGCAAGTTAGTGCCACCGATGAATATCGTGTTTTCAGGTTTTACCAAACATGTTGTCTGGTTGTGTCTGTTTGCATTTTTGGTGGGGGCCATTATGCAATTGCTGAAACTGGATCGACGGATTGCACTTGCGATCCTGGACAAGATCAAGGCATCAAATGTTTGTCGGGTTATCTGGGGCATGTTCTTCGTCAATATTATCCTGGCCTTCCTGATTCCTGCCGCCAATGCGCGTGCGGCGACGCTGTTACCCGTGGTCAAGGGGATCACCGGTTTACTCGGTGATTCACCTGAAGAACGCGAGGCGAAGAAGGCGATCGTTATTCAATCGCTGGTTTATGGCACCATGATTTGCGGTGTGTTCATCATGACCGCGCATCTACCTAACCTGATCATGGTTGGACTGTTTGCCGATAATGGTTTTACCGGTCTGGGCTATCTGGACTGGGCCTTGTTGCAATTTCCCTATCTTGGGATGTTTGTGCTAACCCAGTGGTGGGTGCAGTATCACTTCAAGACCAGTGGAATCGAAATTGCCGGTGGTCATGCCAAGATACAGGCGCAACATAAGGCGTTAGGTAAAATGAGTATCGCTGAATGGACGCTGATTGTTCTGTTCTGTGTGATTGCGCTGTTATTTATGATGGGCAAGGGCAGCCCCATTTATGAACTGCATAAATATCAGCTGGGCATTATCGGCCTGGTTGGCATCCTGATGATATTCACACCCGGTCTGTTTCCGTTCAGCTGGAAGGAAGTCGAAAACAAAACCATCTGGGGAACCTTCCTGTTGCTCGGTGGCGCCATCACCATGACCGCCGCCATGACCAAATCAGGATTGGCGCAGTGGCTGGCAGATGCGGTTCATGGTGCCGTCGTAGGAATGCCCTGGTGGGGAGTAATTCTGACTCTCATGCTCGGTACACACGTGATACGCATCGGTATGTTATCCAATGTCGCCGCCATTGCCATGCTGGCACCGGTAGTGTTTTCCATGGCACCTGCATTAGGTTTGCATCCGGTTTCGTTTACGCTGCTGGTGTGTGATACCGATACCTTCGCCTATTTGTTACCCACGCAGATCACCGCCGCGGTGATTGCCTATGGCTCGGATGAATTTTCAGTGACGGATTATGCCAAGGCCGGTTGGGCCTGTATTTTGATTGCCATCGCCTATGGCATCCTGATCATGGCGCCCTGGTATGCCATGTTGGGCATACCGGTCTGGAATGCCAATGTGCCCTGGCCGTTCTAGTCAACTAAAAAAAGCCGGTTGGCGGGACCAATCGTGTCGTCCCGCCGACAGACTTTAAACTGCATCATTTTACAGTGTTTATTACAATAAGTTTCCGGGGTTCGTGTACAAAATTAATAAATCTCAAGTATCTGGAGTTGTGTGATGAAAAAAATGTCAGACGAGGAATTAAAGAAAAAACTGGGTGATTACACCGCACCAAAAGGTCTGTATGCAAAGACCAAGGATATGCCCTTTCTTGGCTCGGTCACCTGTAACATAGAAGAGATGGTGGCCGGCTCATGGCAGGAGGTGATTATTGTTTACACGCTCGGCCAATCAGGCATGGCGGATGGCTCCTGGTTTAAGGCAACCTTCCGTTTTTATTCAGACTGGGAGTTGTTTCAAACAACCGAACCGAAAGGGGCGAACTATGTCTCCGCGGAATACCATGCCGCACCAACCTTAGAAGGGCAAAGTCCGGCATCAGTTCAAAAACTGTCTGTTCGCTTCGATCAGAAAGGTCACGAACGGCCATTCCAGAAGGCGATCATCGTCGATACTTATGATGGCTATCTAAAGGCGGGGGATCAGATTGTTATTCGACTGGGCGATCGCCGCTTCGGTGGTCCTGGTACACGCGTGCAAACCTTTACCGAAGAATTTTTCAAATTCCGTTGCTATGCGGACCCGCTCGGCACCTCACGCTTTGCCGCGGTTGATCCGGATCTGACTATTAACATTAAGCCCGGTGTGCCTGCCTTGCTGCAATGGTCCGGTTCGCGCCTGGTTAAAAAGGGCGAGAAAATTCCCTTACGTATTCGTGTCGAAGATGAGTGGGGTAACACCTGCTGGTCGCGTGCAGTTAAAGTACATGTGTCGGCAACATTAGACGGAAAGACCTGTTACGAAAAAGATATCATGCTGCCTGAACAAGGCTGGTCAGTGCAACTGCTGGAAGATATGCCTACGGACAAGCCGGGTGAGTTAGCGATTACTGCTGTCATGCCGGATCATCCGGCCGTTAAGCACCATACCTTCTATGTGACGATCGATAAGGAATTAAACTTTCCACGAATTTACTATACAGACCTGCACGTCCACTCAGAAGATACCGTGGGCACCAATTCCACCAGTTATAACCTGACCTATGGGCGAGATGTGACGGGGCTGGATGTGCTGGCCTTTGCGCACAACGACTTTAATATCACCACTGAGCGCTGGAAAGAGACGGTTCAGCTCATTCGTGAGATCACCAAAGACGGTGAATTTGTGGCCTATCCCGGTACCGAGTGGTGTGGTAGCTCCTGTGCCGGTGGTGACCATAACGTCATCTTCCTGCACGATAATGAACCAGAGTTTCCATTCCTCAAAGACGGCACACATGTACGTTCAGTTGATTGGAACGAAGACTCCGGAACCACCGAAGCGATCCCCGGCGCGTGGCCATTGGAAGAACTTTGGGCGGCTTATGCCCATGACCCGGAAGGCCATTTGCTGACACCGCACGTCGGTGGCCGTCGTTGTATTCTGGACTGGCATCACCCTGAACTGGAAAAACTTATTGAGATTGGTTCTGCCTGGGGCCACTTCGGCTGGCTATACCAGGATGCGATGCAACGCGGTTACAAGATCGGCGCAAGCATGGCCGGTGACGAACACCGAGGTCGTTGTGGCGGTGGTGTCCCCGGTACGGCGGTATTTGGCACCAAGGGGGGTATCTCCGGCGTGATCTCACCGGCCTTATCCCGCAAGGCCATTGGCGTAGCCTTACGTGAACGTCATACCTTTGCCTCTACCGGCGAACGCACCTTTGGTTTGACGACCTGTGGCAAGCATATGATGGGCGACGAGTTTGAGCATAAAGGCGCGGCACAGGTAAATTATCGTTTCCTCGGCGATGCAGGCTGGGATGAAATAGTAGCCTACGATCAGGACGGTGAGATCTGGCGGCGTGATCTACAACAGGAACTGGGTTATTCGGATCGCAAAATCCGCTTCCGTTGGGGTGGCGCACGTATTAAAGATCGCTACCGCTGGGCGGTGTGGAAAGGCAGGATTACGATAACGAATGCGGTCATCAATGAGTTTGAAGGGCTCGGTTTTGAACATAAAGAAGAAACCTGCTGGCGCGAAACTGCGACGACCGTGGGCTTTAAGAGTGACACCTATGGCGATGTAGATGCGATTGAGATGGATGTGTCACATCTTGCCACGGCAAAAATAAAGATCGAAGGGACGATCGATGGCTATGTGAAGGTAGGTGATCCGTTAAAAGGTAATCCATTCGTCCATTGTCCGACCTTTACCTGGGAATTCACCGGCGAGGAATTACTCGACGCGGCAAGACTCAAGAAAGATCTCCCGGGTGTAGAGATGTTCCTGGCCATGGAACGCATGAGTGATTCCGATGCGCCGCGTGAAGTAAGCGGTAACTTTGAAGTCAGTCCACAAAATGGTCCACATGGACATCGGCCGGTTTATATCGTTGCCCGGCAGGTGGATGATGCCAAGATCTGGACCTCGGCGTTGTTTATCAAGTTTAAGAAGTAGAATGCAGAGAGTATTTGCAGCCACATTATAATAAAAAAAAATCACACACCCCCCACTTACCCCGGCCTCTGGCCGGGGTTTCTTTTTAAGGCCGATTCAGACCGTGATAGTGATAGATGTCCGTGGTCTGCTGCGAAAAAAGGTGATCCATCAAGGCCTGTGACATGGGATTGGCCTGATGGATAATCGCGGCAGAGTAATCCGTGATGTGGTGGGCCGGTGTCGGTTGTGGGTCTGTCGGGGAACCGCCGAGGGGGATGATCTGAAATAAGTCGGGGAAGATGCGTGTGTAGCGTAGCGCCAGGTGGTAATAGACCAGGGCGACATCGGCCC
>JAHEDB010000104.1 GCA_024641465.1 Chromatiales bacterium
CAGGGCATTGGACAGGCCACCGGCCCCGACGTCGTGGATGGAGATGATCGGATTGGCCTCGGCCATTTGCCAGCAGCGGTCGATCACCTCCTGCACGCGGCGCTCGATCTCGGGGTTGCCGCGCTGCACCGAGGCAAAATCCAGGTCCTCATGACTCTGGCCGGTGGCCATGGACGAGGCCGCGCCGCCGCCCAGGCCGATGAGCATGGCCGGTCCGCCCAGCACCACCAGCTGCGCGCCCACCGGGATATCGCCCTTGGCGACGTGCCCGGCCATGATATTGCCCAGCCCACCAGCGAGCATGATCGGCTTGTGGTAACCGCGCACCTCTTCACCCGCAGGCCCAGGGACCTTTTCCTCATAACTGCGGAAGTAGCCGCAGATGTTGGGGCGGCCAAATTCGTTGTTGAAGGCCGCCGCACCAATCGGCCCTTCCAGCATGATGTCCAGCGCCGAGACGATGCGCCCCGGACGGCCGTGGTCGGTCTCCCACGGACGGGCATAATCCGGGATATTCAGGTTGGAGACACTGAAGCCGCTCAGGCCCGCCTTGGGCTTGGAGCCCCGGCCGGTGGCCCCCTCGTCGCGGATCTCGCCACCGGAACCGGTGGCTGCACCGGGGAAGGGTGAGATGGCCGTGGGGTGATTGTGGGTCTCGACCTTCATCAGGATATGGATGTCCTGTGGGTGATAGGCGTACTCGCGGGTGTCGGGATCCGGGTAGAAACGCCCGGCCTTGAAGCCCTCCATCACCGCCGAGTTATCGCTATAGGCCGAGAGGATGCCCTTGTTATTCTGTTGATAGGTATTGCGGATCATCGAGAACAGGGATTTGTCCTGCGGCCGGCCATCGATCACCCAGTCGGCATTGAAGATCTTGTGCCGGCAATGCTCGGAGTTGGCCTGGGCGAACATCATCAGTTCCACATCACTGGGATTGCGGCCGAGGGCGGTGAAGTTGTCGACCAGGTAATCGATTTCGTCCTCCGCCAGGGCCAGCCCCAGGGACTTGTTGGCAACGACCAGGGCATCACGGCCACCGACAAGAATATCCACCGTGCTAAATGGTCTGGGCTCGGCCTCAACGAACAGGGCCTCGGCCTCATCAAAGCTGCGCAACACCGCTTCGGTCATCCGGTCATAGAGCAGGGGTTTGATGGCAGAGACGGTCTTTTCAGACAGGGGTTGCGCGACGCTGATATAAAAGGCCATGCCCCGCTCGATACGTTTGACCGAGCTCAGACCACAATTGTGTGCAATATCAGTGGCCTTGCTCGACCAGGGAGAGATGGTGCCCGGGCGGGGGGTCACCAGCAGCATGCTGCCTGCAGGGGATTCTCCGGCCGGGGTTTCACCGTATTCGAGTAATTGCTCGAGTATGACCTGTTCGGCCTCGCTGAGGCGCGATTCAAGATCGACAAAATGGACGAAGTGGGCCTGAACTGCGGTGATCGAAGGCTCTAGCGTCTGCAGGGCTTCGAGCAATTTACCCAGACGAAATGGAGAAAATGCGGCACTACCGCCAATCTGCAGCATATCAGTTTACCACCAGGTGATTCGGCCAGTTGAAAGGCCGCATAATACTGGAAGAAGGCGGCTTCTACCAGCGGGCGGCCTCAGCCAGTTCCTGCATGACCTCGTTCAGCGAACCCGAATTATTGTCCATCACACAGACCATATTCCCCACGCTGCACACCGCCATCGCCGGGCCACGCACGATCCAGCCCCCCGGCGGGGTCCAGCCATTGACCTGGGTAAACATCGCCAGTTGATCGGCATTGCCCTGCACCATGCGCTTGTAGTCGTGGGCAAACTTGGCCAGACCGACCAGCTGCTCGCCGGCCGGCATGCCATAGCCTTCCACCAGCGCCCCGTCATCCCGAAAATGACACACCGCCATGACCCCATCCACCGCCATCAATCGTTTAATCATTCAAGCGACCTCACGATGCCAGGGCCGCATAGGCCTGTTCATAGTCGACCTGGCCATTGGGCAACACCACGCCGTATTCACCATTGGCCACCGCGGTCCAGTCAAAACCGATCAGGGTGAAACCCTCGATGGGATAAAAACCCTGCATACCCGTCATATTCTCCCAGCCACGCGCCTGCATGCTGGCGATAGACATATTCGCCACACAGACATGACTCAGCAGATCCAGCATCGTCGCGGTCAGGCCGCTGCCTGCCGTGATGCGGTGCTCCAGCAGTTCACCGCTGGGGCTGAATTTAAAGGCCGCTTGTGCATGTTCCAGTTTTATCAATTTTTCCAGGTCTGCCATTTATTATTATCCTCCAACACAATTCGAGTTCTAAATTAATTGCCCATCCTGATTCGGGACCTTATCGCGCATGGTTTTTACTATCTCATTGAGTGATGCGCTATTGCTATCGATAAAACAAAACACATTGGCGACTACGCAGACACTGACATTACCGCCCTTGACTATCCAGCCACGGGCCGGCGCACAGCCGCAATCGTCATTCAGGGATTTCATCATATCGGTCTGCATATGCACCGCCATGGTGGTGGCGCGACACATGATTGAGGCCATGCGGGCCTTTTCCTCATCCAGTTGACCGGCATAGGTAAAACGATCGCCACGATAGGAATATTCCCCTGCCGCGATCACGCCTGACATGGCGGCCAATTCATTGATTATATTCATGGGCCCCTCTTGTAGTTATATTGAATTCAAAAACACATGATTGTTATCGACATTCCATGTTTCTTATCTATTATTCCATATACAATATCAGCATAATGCCGGGACAACTGCAAGTATCAAAATGACTACCCCACAATCTGACAAACCCAATGCCAGCGCCCTGCGCCAATTGATCGCAGCAATTTATGACGGCCTATTGCTGATCGCGGTATTACTGATCGCCGCGGCGATTACCGTACCCTTGACCCAGGCCGGAATCATTAAACCCGATAATCCACTATTGAGTCTTTATTTGTTCAGCGTCTGTTTCCTGTTCTACGCCTGGTTCTGGGTGCATGGCGGACAGACGCTTGGTATGCACGTCTGGCATATCCGTCTTGAACAGAATGATGGCAGTCCCTTAACCTGGCGTCAGGCCTTCATGCGTTTTATCTGCGGTCTGCCGGCCTGGACATTATTCATCTTCAGTCTGGTTCGACTCTATGTACCTGAGCAATTCCAGGCAAACTTTTTTGCCGATTGGCTAATGGCGATCAAACCCGTCTGGCTGTTGCTGCTGGGTTGTGTCTGGCTGGTGGCCGATCACTGGAAAAAATCCTGGCGGGATAAACTGACGGGCACTCACATCGTAAAGAAATAATATTTCAATAACATAATTTGTTATTTCAGTTTTCTTAGATAATAGCTGCTCCAAAGCAGGACCAGCACGGTTGGCAGACCCGCGCTGACCATCGCCGGCAGGCCATAGACGATCCCCATCTGACCGGTTAAACGATTCACCAAATAGAACATCAATCCACCCAGAAAGCCGGTCAGGATCCTCTGCCCTACGCCGGCGTGGCGTAATGAGCCCATGATGAAGGGGATGGCGATGAGGATCATGACGCCAATGGTGAAGGGCATAAACACCTTGGTCCAGAAGGTCAGTTTGTAGACCGAACTGTCCAGACCATTCTCTTCCAGATAGTCGACATAGCTGTTCAGTTTCCAGACGGCGAGATTTTCCGGTGTCACCGATACGACGCTGACCAGATTGGGACTCAACAGGGTCGACCATTTCTGTGTATTGATCTTGGTTACCGTCACGCCCTGCTTGGTAAATGTCGTCTTGCTCACTTTTGTCATATACCAGTCCTTACCGTCATGGGTTGCCCTGGCGGCCTTGGTCAGGCTCTTGAGTTCGTTTCGTTCGTTGAAGGTATAGAGGGTAATCCCGGTCAGGGCGCCGTTGGTTTCAACCCGCCGTACATTGACATAGGAGTCACCGTCCCTGACCCAAAGTCCAAAGTCGGTATTGAGGGTGATTTGCCGTGAAAGTATCTTGATGCGTTGCAGCTTGGCGTACTGGATAGCGGGAGGCGCCACGACCTCACCGATAAACATTGCCAGCAGCATGATCAGAAAAGCGGTCTTTGATATAGACAATACAAACCGCGCCATCGAAACACCGGCGGCGCGAATAACGATCAACTCACTGCTATTCGCCAGCCCGCCCAGGCCCAGCATGGTGCCTAACAGGGCAATCATCGGAAACAGCTCATAGATCTGTTGCGGCATGATCAACAACACATAGGCAAAGGCATGCCACATGGTGTATCCCGCCTGGCCGATGACGTGCGACTGGCCGGCAAACCCCACCAGGGCATCGAGCATCACCAGCACCACCAGCACGGACAGCACACCACCGAAGATGGCCTTGCCGATATAGCGATCAAGTATGCGCATGATTCAATTAAGCACTCGCTGTGTTGCGTTTGAACAACGCCTTGATAGATTGCGGCTGAATATAAAAGGCAATCACCACCAGCAACATGACCCCATGTACCCACCAGAGTCCGAGGGCATAGGAAATTTTTTCACGCTCCACCCAGACACCCGAGGCATTCAATAAATTGGTATAAATGATATATATCAGCAGCGCGAGTCCGAGTTTGGTATAGCGCCCCTGCCGGGCGGAGGTCTTGCTCAGCGGTAAGGCGAGTGCGGCCAATAGTATACTCGCAATGATGGTCGATACCCGGCCCTGGAACTCTGCCACATCATAACTCTTCCAGGACTCCCACAACTCCATGGTGGACCGCTCCTTGTGGCGCCGATTCGACGACAACAAGGCATGATCCGTGAGCCGCATACCGTGTTCTTTAAAGTGCGTAACAACATAATCGCCCTCACCCGGTTGACCGTCATAACGAAAACCGTTCTCCAGGATCAGATAGCGAATACCGGTCTTGCCATCGGTTATTTGCTTACCCGATGAAGAGGAGATGATCGAACTGGATTTGCCACTGTTTTGTTGGATAAAAATATTTTGTAAGGTATCGGAATTCGGTTTGGTCTCCTCGATATAGATCACCCCTTCTCCACCGGGGGTCTCACGAAACCTTCCCGCGCCAATGGCCTGAATATCGGTCTTTGCCTCCGCCTGCTGAATCAGTCGCCGCGACTCATCCAGCGCCCAGGGCGCGAAATACAGCGTCAGACTGCCGATAAACAGCGCAAAAATGACGGTAATACGCAGCACCGGATTGAGCAGGCGAAGCTGGCCGATACCACATGCCGCCAGTACCGCCATTTCGTTGTCGCGATACAAACGGCCGAAGGCGAGGAGTATCCCCAGATAAAATGACAAGGGCAGGATGATCGTCAGATTACTCAGAATATTTAAACCAAGGATGATCAGGATGGTATTGACGGGCATCGCGCCAGAGGCCGCCTGGGCGTAGAGATTGACCAGTTGACCGCTCACCAGGATCAGTAACAACACCGATGCCACCCCAAACAGGGAAGAAAATATTTCCTTTACGACATATTTATTTATCAGGGACAAGTTATCTCAGACCGGCGGTATTCGCGTAGTGTTGTCTCAGGCGGGCGCTATCCATCATTTGTTAATTGTAATACCATTATATATATCTGCCTAGGTAAGGCCTGTTTGTCCTCCAGATCGCCCGTCTGTCACCCATTAGCCCCAAGGAGTTTGCATGGATTTCTCAATTACTGGTCAAAACCCCGAACAGGTCGTAACAGACTGTGTCGTTGTAGGTGTATACGAGGGTCAGGAACTCACCCCAAGCGCCCAGTTGCTTGACACCGCCAGCCGGGGACTGCTGTCAGGATTGGTCAAGGCGGGTGATATTGAGGGCAAAACCGCTCAGACCCTGTTGTTGCATCAGGTTGAGGGAGTCACTGCCAAACGTATCCTGCTGGTCGGTTGCGGCAAAAAAGACAAACTCACCCCCAGTCAGTTCCGCAAAATCAGTACCACTGCCCTGAAATTCCTCGATGACTCGGCCAGTGAATCGGCCCTGCTCTGCCTGGCGGAGCTGGAGGTGCCCGGCATGGGTACGCATCGCAAGATCCGCCAACTGGTCGAGGCCAGTCATTTTACCAACTACCGTTTTGCCACGACCAAGAGTGAGAAGGACACGCCCAGTCACCCCTTAGGGAAAATCGAGATCCACGGCGACCCGGCCGCCGGCGCCGCACAGCAGGCCCTGCAACAGGGTAATGCCATCGGTCTCGGGGTCAACCTGGCGCGGGAACTGGGTAACCTGCCGGGTAACATTTGCACCCCGACCCACCTGGCCAAACAGGCCGTACAAATCGCCCATGATTACAAACACATGAAGGCCACCATCCTCGAACAAAAGGACCTGGAAAAACTCGGCATGGGGTCTTTTCTGTCCGTCGCCAAGGGCAGTCGTGAGGCACCCAAGCTGATCGTGCTGGAATATCAGGGGGCGGACAAAAATACCCAGCCCCATGTGCTGGTCGGCAAGGGCATCACCTTCGATTCCGGCGGTATTTCCATCAAACCCGGCGCGGCCATGGATGAAATGAAATTCGATATGTGCGGCGCAGCCAGCGTGCTCGGTGCCATGCAGGCCATGGGCGAACTGCAACCTAAACTCAATGTGGTGGCCATCGTCCCCAGCTGCGAAAACCTGCCCGATGGCAATGCCAACAAACCGGGGGATATCGTCACCAGCATGTCGGGCCAGACCATCGAGGTCCTCAATACCGATGCCGAGGGCCGCCTGATCCTGTGCGATGCCCTGACCTACTCGGAAAAGTTCAATCCCGCCTCGGTGATCGATATCGCCACCCTCACCGGCGCCTGTGTCGTTGCGCTGGGCAAACACCCGGCCGGTCTGCTCGGCAATAACGATGCGCTGATCGAAGACATCAAGGCCGCCGCCAATACCAGCAGTGACCGGGTCTGGCAATTGCCGCTGTGGGAAGACTATCAGGAACAACTGAAGAGCAATTTTGCCGATATCGCCAACATCGGCGGCCCGGGTGCCGGCACCATCACCGCGGCCTGTTTCCTGTCGCGCTTCACCAAGAATCTGAAATGGGCTCATCTGGATATCGCCGGGGTGGCCTGGGAATCGGGGGCCAGCAAAGGCGCGACCGGCCGACCGGTGGCCCTGTTGACCCAATATCTGCTCGACCGTTGCCAGTAAGCCGGACCCGAGCATGACA
>JAHEDB010000105.1 GCA_024641465.1 Chromatiales bacterium
TAACTGCACCGCCAGATCGCCGACCACGGTTTCGGCCTGACCATACATCGGTGAGCTGTCGATCAGCCTGCCGCCCTGTTGCACAAACTCGCGCAGGACATGCAGCAGGGGTTCGCGTTCGAATTCGCCCGGGCCGACATCGAAGGTACGTGAGGTGCCCAGGCCCAAGGCCGGGATCATTTCGCCACTGGAGGGGATGCGGTGCATGAGTTGTGGTGATTTGCCAAAGGCGTGAATGGGCCAGGACGATGACAGACCGAGGGCGGTCAGTAATTTCAAGAGTTCGCGGCGGGTTAACATGGCAGGCTCCGATTGAGAGTATTATGAATCGGAATATAGCCTATTTAGGTTTTGCTGTAACAGCCGAAAGTCAAACCGGATCAAAAAAAGTCGATGTTGCTTGCGGCGTTTTTCGAACTCCCGGACTCTGCATCGGCTGGTGTGTCGGATTTCATTTCGCCGGCGATATTTTTCTGTTTGTCGATGATGTATTGCAGCGTATTTACAACACTGAGCAGGCTTGCACCCAGGTCAACGGATGCGTTGTTAAGCTGGACGGACTCCTGGCTGGTTTTTTCGATGTGATCAAGAATAAAGACCTCCTGATCCTCATCCAGTGCGAGCTTGGGTAAAAATCCCTGCATGTCCGTGTAGAGCTTGTGCATGATCTGATTGCTTTTGTTTGAATTTTGATTGAGGGAGTTGGTCAGCTTCAGCAGGGATGTCTTGATCCTGTCAAAGGACACGTTTAATTCATTTGTCTGCGTCTCGAATATAGTGCTGGCCTCGATGGTGAGGATTTTATTGTTCAGCGCCCCGAGTACGGTGGGCAGCAAATCCTTGATTCGACCATTTCGATCGGGATCATTGATCGGCATGTTTTTGACCAGCAGGGTGACCGCCGGATAGTTTATAAAGGTGCGGTTCTGAAAATCAAAGATCCGTTTCTGGGTGCGCATTTTTTCCAGCAGTTCGGTTTCGAGCGGCGAAATGCTGCCATCTGAAAAATAACTGCGTGGTCCTTCCTGGCTAAAAAACATAATCGCACAGGCCAATTGCAGGTTGTTGGTAAACTCAAAAAACAGGCTCGCCAGTTCGCCAAAATCATTGGTCAGAAAGGTTTGTTCAATCAGGCGCATGCCCATGCCGATCTCACTGCTGCCGACCATGGCGATATGGGCGGTATGCTGAGCCTCATTGTACTGCTGCTTGAGGACGCGTTGCTGTTCACAATACCGCAGCATGACCTTGACCTTGGCCTGTAGTGTTTTGGGGTCGCAGGGTTTGACCAGATAATCGTCACCGCCGACGGAGTAACCCTGCATTTGTTCTTCCAGACTGTTGTTGGCGGAGAGAAACAACACCGGAATGGCCGCGGTAGCGGGGTTTTGTTTGAGCTTTTTACAAACCGTATAGCCGTCCATGCCAGGCATCCGAATGTCGAGGATGATCAGCTCGGGGCGTAATGTGATGGCCAGACGAATACCTTCCTCACCATTGCCGGCCAGGCTGATTTCATGCTCATTTTGCAGGACCTGCTGGATGAAGGTTTGCGTGAGTTGCTCGTCGTCGATGGCAAGAATTTTCATTCAGTCTCCCTTGTGAGTTTTATTGGTAACACTGTTTATCGACACTCGGACCCGATTTGTTAAGGTTTTTGGCCGTCTTTCATGGCTTGCCCCCCCCAATTTGTTTAAACCCGCCGGTTTTTATGCCGATTAGGATAGAGGGATTTATTAGCGTCCAAGGTGTTGATTTACAGGCTGGGTTTAGATGGGATCTGATATAAAAAATACGGAATCACACCAATACCATCAGCGTCTGCTCGATGGGGTGATGAACAATCTGCTCGATGGGATCATCACGATTGACACCCGCGGGCAGATCCGTTCGGTGAACCCGGCCCTTGCGGATATGACCGGTTATGCCATGGATGAGCTGCTCGGCAAGAGTATTAATTTGCTGATGGACGAGCGTATCGCCAACGCCCATGACGGTTATCTGGCGCGCCTGACGAAGCAAGACCGTGACGGCGTAATCGGCAGTAAGCGCCATTTACAGGTCCGCCGTAAGGATGGCAGTGTCTTCCAGGCAGAAATTGCCGTGAGCAAGATGCAGCTGGATGACGAGCTGATCTTTATCGGCAGCATCTATGATGTCACGCAAAAGCTCGAGCAGGAACAACAAATCCAGGAGCTGGCGCGTTTCCCCGAAGAGACCTGGAACCCCGTGATGAAGATTACCGACACAGGAACCATTAGCTACACCAACCGCCGCTGTGAATCGATCCTGCAAAGCTGGCAAACGCGGCTACAGGGGCCGGTGCCGGAGTCGGTGCTGACGGTGATCCGCAAAAGTATTGCTAGCGGCAAGCCTGAGCAGGTGGAGGTGAGTTGCAGCGGTGGTCAGTATTTTAAATTACTGATAGCGCCGGTGCCGGATCTCAAGGCCGTGTACGTCTATGGGCTCGATATCACCCAGTCCAGGAAAGATCAAAAAGAGTTATTGGCGCACCGTACACGGCTGGAAAAGATGGTGGAGGAACGCACCGATGAGGCGAACGCCGCGCGTGATGAGGCAGAGCGCGCCAATCAGGCCAAGAGCCTGTTTCTGGCCAATATGAGTCACGAGATACGCACCCCGCTGTCGTCCATTATCGGTTATGCGGAGGGCCTGCTGGATGAAGACCAGACCCGTGAGCAGCGCGAGAAATCCATCCAGACCATTATTCGCAGCAGCCAGCACCTGAAGGGGATCATCAACAATGTGCTCGACCTGTCGAAGATCGAGGCGGAAAAGATTGAACTGGAGAGCATACCGAGCAACCTGTTTGACCTGCTTGCCGAGGTCCAGTCGCTAGTGAACAGTCAGGCCGTTGAAAAGGGGATTGCCTTCAATATTAATTACAGCTTTCCCCTGCCCCAAACCATCACGACTGACCCGGTGCGAGTTAAACAAATCTTGCTGAACCTGTGCTGCAATGCCATCAAGTTTACGGAACGAGGCAGGGTGGACCTTAATATATGCTACCTGCCGGCGACACGGATTTTGCAAGTCGATGTGGTCGACACCGGTATTGGTATGACGGCCTCGCAGATCGGCAATATCTTTGAACCCTTCGTGCAGGCGGATGTATCCACGACCCGCAAATATGGTGGCACCGGTCTTGGTCTGTGTCTGTCGCGGCGACTGGGCATGCTATTGGGCGGGACGCTTGAGGTAACAAGCGAATCCGGCAAGGGCAGCACGTTCAGTCTGCGCTTACCGATTAAGGAGTCCGATGGACTGCCGCTGGTCAATGAAATAAAACTGGAGAACACGATGCCAAAAACCGGCCCACAAACAACAATGCAACAACTACAGGGCAAGGTACTGCTGGTGGAAGATACACCGGAGTTACAAGTATTGATTGCCAGTTACCTTCGCAAGATCGGTCTGAAGATCGATGTGGCCAATAACGGCGAAGAGGGGGTGAACGCGGCCATGAGCGGTGACTATGACCTGGTGTTCATGGATATCCAGATGCCGGTGATGGATGGCTATACGGCCGTGAAAATACTGCGCGCCAAGGGCTACATCAAACCCATCATCGCCATGACCGCCAATGCCATGCAGGAAGACAGGCAACGCTGCCTGGCGGCTGGCTGTAACGACTATCTTGCCAAGCCGGTGCAGCGCGAGCAGATATATTCAATACTGGAAAAACATCTATCGGGAACGACAACGGACGGCAACACGTCGCGTGAATTGATATCAACCCTGTATGAAACGGATCCGGATATGGCCGATATGGTCAAGACCTTCATCGATATCCTGCCGACGTATATTTCACAATGCCAGGAGGCGCTGGAAGGGGAGACCTGGGATGCCCTGGCGTTTGCGCTGCATACCCTCAAGGGGATGGGGGGTAGTTACGGTTATGCCATCATCACCGAAACCGCCAGGGAAGCTGAAAATTTGCTCAAGACGGGTGATTACGCGTCGGTGGCGGGCCTGATAGAAAAACTTGCACAGCTAAACGGTGATGCACAACGCGGTTACAAGCAGATGGCCGGGTAAACACCCTGCCGCGATGTTACGGCGGAAATTTTTCGTAACCCATAAAAGGTAAACTGCGCGGGTTCGGTTGCACCATTCAGTAAGACACTTATCAACCCGTAAAATATAGGGGTTATAAACTGATGACGGTGTAAAGCGCGATCTGTGATAAAGTACGCGCTGGCGGTCAGGCCGAGTTCAAAGCAAGACCTGTCGCGCCGGCATTTTGTATTTATTTTTTTGGAGGATAAGATGATTAAATCTAATTGGAAGGCGTTGGTAACCGGCGCATTATTAGTCTGCGCCATCGCACCGATGAGCAGCTTTGCCGAAGGCAAGCATAAAGTCGTTATTCAGGTCAGCTCAGGCGATGAGCAGACCCAGATGCTCGCACTGAACAACGCCGTAAATGTGCAAAAAGATCTCGGTATGGATAATGTTGAAATCGAAATCGTGGCCTACGGCCCCGGCCTCGGCATTATGACCGCCAAGAGCAAAGAAGCTCCCCGCGTCAAGAGCCTGGCCGCCCAGAACATCAAGTTCAGCGCCTGTGGCAACACCATCAAGGCCGTGACCAAGAAGACCGGCAAGGCACCGAAGCTGACCGAAGGCGTGAATGTCGTTCCCGCCGGCGTGATCCGCATCATGGAACTGCAGGGGCAAGGCTACGCCTATATCCGCCCCTAGCCAGAGGCCGCTTGTACGGGCGACAGTCTGTCGCCCGTAGAAGTTTTTCTAGCCACCAAGACTTCTTTTCCGCTTTAAAATCCAGCCTGTAAGTCGCATCACTTATTATCCCTTTTCAGTAACCATCCCGTTGTTTTTAACGCCGCCAGCGCTACTTCAGTGAGTTTTTAGAGGTGCCTTTAACATTTTTACAAGGGGTGGCTTGATACTATTCTTTCCATCATATAATAAATTAAACCATTGAGCTGTTGTCATCGACATAACAATATGAAACCAATTAGGGAGATTTACCGTATGAATGGCTTGATTTTATTAAAAAAACTAACGCGGGCTGGAATGGTTATGACCACTGCCTTGTTGTTTACTCCGGCGTATGCCGCTAGCCCGCAACTATTACCGGCTCAGGTCAAGCCCGGGCTTGCTTACCAATATGTTGCCGAGACGCTGGTAGTGGCGAGCCGCCAGGGTGTGGTCAAGGTCGGCGGGATCAACTGGCAATGCGCCGCTGCCCGCTGCACCACCAGTGGCCCATGGGCGAAACCAGGGGTGTCGGCATGCCAGGCCCTGGCCAAAGTGGTTGGACGGATCAAGGTGTATGGCCACGCGACACAAAAGCTCAACACGGCTGACCTCAGTCAATGCAATAGCGGGGTCGGCGCTTCGATAAGACCCGTCATGCCGCAAAAGGCTCAGGCAAAACCTCAATTTGTTGCACCAGGCACAACTACGCCGCGTACCTCAGGTACAAATAGGCCAGGTATCTCAGGTGTGAATACACTGCGACCAGGTGCGGCAGCCACAGCAAGCGCCCACGGCGGTCTTGGCGCCCCGAGGGCGTCGCAGCAAGTGACACAACGCGCCAACGCGACCTCGACGGCGAAGATTATGTCTATCGGCAGAATAGGCGATTATTCGACCAATAATACCGGCGTGCCCTATGAGAGTTGTGTCTTAAGGGATGTCCTCGTCACTGGTTACAATTTTGGCGCTGTGTCCAACGGTAACCGTCTGATGGCTTTGTCGATGGAAACCAAGACGCCGCTCTACGCCTTCAACAATATTACCAGCTGGAGTGATGGGCGCATCGTTGCAAGGCTACCCGGTACACGAGAAATACCGCCAGGCCAATTTTATGTGCTGGCGATTGTCGATAAATCCGGCAAAGCTCTGACCAATACCAACCAGATAATGAAAGTCTGTCCACTGGAGGTTAAGGTTTCCGGCGATATTCATATTACTAATTGTGGTGCCGGCCCCAATAACGTGCGTGTGAATGCATATCAGGGAAACAACATCGTCAGGACAGTAGCGGCTCAGTCTGTGACGGGTAATGATTTGGCTTTGCGTTACGAGATGACGCTCCCCTCCAGCACCGCGATGTTGGGAATAGAATTGCGACCTGCACTGTATGGTATTACTTGCACAGGCGGTAATTGGGTACAGGACAGAGTTGCGGTCCGTTTTGATTTTGACCATCGCAACGCCACTCAGCCTCTCGATTTTAGAGTTGGCACGCGGACACTGCGTATGCCTATGGCTAATGTCTCAAATCTGATGCGTAATGCCTTCGCGGGTACTGCGATACACATCAACAACTATGACCCGGTCACGCAACGTGCAAAAGCAAACGATTCCTTCGTGCGCCTGTCAAAGGCGCTGGGAGGGGCTGAATACGGCTTTAATATCCCGCCTGTCGAAAACGGGCCGCGCAAATACTACATCAACGATATCAATCTACAGAGTATTACCGTGCGGCCACAGGGTTCTGAACTCAAGGTGACGGCGACGTTTGAGAGTGATGGCATGGAATTCAGGGGGACCTGTGGCCAGGATGGCGATAATGTAGAGTGTGCGGCGGGTGCACCGGATGTACAGGCAAATATTTCGGTGGATATATACTTCAATCTGGTGCGTTATTTCTCACATGCCGTGCCTATTACGCTCAGCTACAGTAGTGTGCGCGTAGTGCCGCAAGTCGATGCACAAGCCGATGGGTTGTGTCTCGCCCTGGATTTTTTATGCAGCGCCGTCAATGATTATCGCAGCCAGATCCGTAATGTCATACAGAGCAGTTTTATGAGCCTGCTCGATACAACAACCGTGCGTGATGATGTTGGCCGTGCGTTGGCGCCGACATTGCGAGACCTGAATGTCGGCACACTTACCTCGGTGCGTATAGATGGTTCGGATCTGGTCTTGACCTATCTTACCGACCTGGCTGCGCGCTGAACCCTGTTATATTTTAGAGTCGCAGGCGCTATCTTGCTGGCAAGATAGCGCCTTTTAACTCGGTTGGCCGGGTAATCTTTGAATTACTTTTAATGCAATTCTGATCGGGAATTAGAAAATATTATTTAGATCACGCTTATCGAGACGTTGATTTACCCTGATCGACAATCGTTATTTGCTGAGGATGGCAATA
>JAHEDB010000106.1 GCA_024641465.1 Chromatiales bacterium
ATCCAGACTGGAAGCCAGGGCGGAAAACACAATGATAAATACCAGGATCGCACCCCCAGCCCCCAACAATTTTGCCGCCACCAGGGGGCCAACCATATCGGCGGCCGGGACATTCAAACCCAGGGCCGGTGTTGCCAGGGCGATAAAACCGGCCACAATCGGAATCGGGATCCACATAATCCCGGCAAGCATATACGCCGGAAAACCGACGCCTTCACGAAAGGCAAAGGCACGAGACCACCAGACATTGGAGTGAAAGATCTCGCCGACGCCAAACAACAGATTATTAAACAGAAACATGATCGCCGCCGGCATCAGCAGATTGAGTAACTCGGGTCTTTCGCTTAGCACGGCAGCGTGAATATTTGCAAAACCTACTTTATCAATAGCCAGCCAGGCCAGGATCACCACCCCGACCAGGATTAAAATGCTCTGGATAAAATCCGTACCAATTACCGCCCGCAAACCACCCAACAGGGTATAGACAACACATATCGTCAATATTACCGTCATGCCGAGTTGATAAGGAATGCCGGTCAGGGCGTGAATCAATACCCCACCTGCCATGCCGAGACTGATTAACCAGCCAAAGGCATAACACAGAGATATAAGCAAAAAGATCCGCCATGCCGCCTTGCCATATCGAAGACGGATAAAATCACCACTGGTATAGCCGTGTGGCAGTAATTTGCGTATGCGTTTCGCCATCGGCGCAAATAACATCAAGCCAACAGATCCCAACGAATAGCCCACCATGCCCCAGATACCCAGTTGCAGGGCAAGTTGAGGCGCCGCCATAGTGGTATTACTGGTGACCCACGTCGCCATGGCCGTTGCCACCCCCAGCGCCATTCCCACGTTACGCCCGGCCAACATGTACTCATCCAGCTTTTTGGCCTTGCGTCCCCACAACCAGCCAAGAAAGACCCATAAGGCGCTGAACAGCGCCAGGATCAACCAGCCAATATCGGCGCTGAGGATGGCGCTGTTAACGACATTCATCCGCGACATACCGTTTTTAATTCTTTTATAGCTTCGTCTGTTTGCAGCACACGCGCATAACGGTCCTGTAGTGTTCGAATGGTGGCGTTATGCAATTCAGGCGTTACCGTTGCACAGGCATCATTGATCAGGGTGGTATAAAATCCCAGGTCACAGGCATCGCGAACCGTCGTCGAGACACACTCATTGGTATAGACACCGACGATAAACAAACCGGTTATCTCCATGTTGCGTAACATGTATTCAAGGTTTGTCGCATTAAATACGCCGCTGGCGGTTTTATTGATGACTATCTCGTCTCCCTTTGGCGCGACGGCCTCGATAAACTCGGACTCCTTTGAACCGGGTGGTGCATGCAGACCAAGGCGTTTGTGACCGGGGCTGCGTTCACGGCCGTCCTGGGTCATGGACATGATGCGGGTATGGATCACCTCGAGCTTGCAGTCACGAAAGGCCTGTTGCAGACGCGCCACATTGGGAAACACGATATGATCCAGACGCTTGAAATAATATTCCTGCGCTTCGATTGGCACGCCCGACTTTTCCACATCGGCAAATACGCCGTGACCCGGCGCTGCATCCAGATATTGCAAGTCAATCACCAGCAAGGCAGTATGATGTTGTTCGATCGACTGTTGTACCTCAGGGATTTCTACCAGCGCCTCACGGTAGGTTTCTTCCAAAGGATCGACATTCAGATAGGTCGGGTCCAGCCCCGTCATATTGGTTTTTTTCAGGTCATCAGTACTCATGCGGCCTCACTTGCCAGTCTATATAAGGTATTCAATAGCACATTGCTTCCCTTTTCAATTTCTTCCCATGGCGTCCACTCCGCCGGTGAATGGCTACGACCGGCCATACTGGGGACGAAGATCATCGCCGTGCGTGTGATCCCGGCCATCATCATGCTGTCGTGGGCCGCACCGCTGTGCATCTGCATCGAGTGATAACCAAATTCACGACAGACCTTGCCAATACAATCCACAATCCCGCTGTCACAAGCAGCCGCCTGTAATCGGCTTACCTCGTCATACTCAAACATCAAATCACGGCGCCGGGCGATGGCTGAAATAGACTTACGAAAAGCCTGCGCCAAATCATCCAGCACCTGCATATCGGTATCACGCATATCCAGGGAAAATTCTACCCGTCCTGGCACGACATTGGCCGCACCGGGAAAACAGTTCACATAACCAATCGTCGCCGTGCTCCTCGGGCTGCCATTTTCTTCCAGGATCCGCGCCAGGGCCGCTGCGACCTCGGCAAAACCCTGTAGCGGATCCTTGCGCATATTCATTGGCGTAGTGCCCGCATGGTTGGCTTCACCGAGCAAACGTATATTCCAGCGAACCAAACCGGCAATCGCATCGACCACACCGATACACATTCTCTGTTGTTCCAGCACCGGCCCCTGTTCGATGTGTAATTCAACAAAGGCATGGATACTTTCAGGCTGGCGACGGGCGCGCAGGATATTCAATGGTGGCATACCCAGATGGGTCATCACCTCGGATAGCATATGACCATCCAGATCTTTGGCGTTATGGATCAACTCCGGGGTGAGGCGGCCACTCATCGCCTGCGAACCCAGCATGCCGCCAAAGCGGCCCTCCTCATCGGTAAAGGCCACGCTCTCCAGTGGCAGTTTTAAATCAACCCCTTGCTCCTTCAGGCAACGCAGACACTCCAGTCCGGCCAACACACCAAGCGCCCCATCGAGATGACCGGCACCGGGCACCGTATCCAGATGAGAGCCGGTCATAACACTGGCGCGTTTTCCATCCCAGTTCAGCCGGGCATGGATATTGGCCGCCTCATCCTGAAAATACTCCAGACCAGCCGCCTCGATCTGTGACTTCAACCAGTCACGCGCTTGCAGGTCATTTTCAGAGAACGCCATGCGGTAGAGACCATGGTCTGCATCACTGCGTCCGATCGCCGCCAGTGTTTCGATGGTATTTTGCAAACGGGGAAAATTAATCTTCATTAACGCCATCTATCTGACCTCATCCCCTTTATGCGCCGCCGTTACAATAAAAAACAGGATCATGAAAAAGGCGCCGGCACCGGCGGTAAAAAACCACCAGGCATTTTGCAGGGAGTGGTGTTGTACTCTGACAGTAATGGGGCTACTCCAGTCGGTGGATGCCTGATTGGAGTTAAGCAGCCTGATCCGATAAAAATATTCTCCGTCAGGTTGACCGCTGATAACCCTGGCCCGATCCGGACCGCGATAGATAGTCCTGGCCGTATTAAATGATGACTCGCTTGATAGTTGTAATTCGAAGGTGTCGCTTTTGCTTGAGACTCCGGCTACCCCCGGTTGCCAGGACACTTGATAATAACCCGCGGTAGCGAGGTTGGTATCAGTCGTCAGCACCGGTAATACAGTCTCGGCAGACAAACAAACAGGGGTGAGAGATAACAGCGATAATACAACTACACTCATCAGCCTGTAGCATTCGCCCAACCATCCCAGGCTGTGCGTGTGAGATAACATCAATAGAATTTAGATTCGCGTCACTTAAAACCATAACACCTGGGCAGTATGGTTTCAAATAAATGGCGGACAAAAAGGCCTTTTCCCGAAGAAAAAGGCCAATTTCATGCAAAATGTCGCATAATGGTGCAGGGTAATATCAATAAATTAACAGACCAAAAGGCGCATTTACAAGCACCCTTGCTCCTACAGCAATTAAATATATCGATATACATCTCCCGCAGGCTCGAATTTTTTAAATAAAACTTTTCTTCGTGGTGCGATTTAAATCTTTTCTTGGCGTTCTTTGCGCCTTGGCGGTTAAATGGATTTTTATCGATACAGGCCACGCATTGCCGCCCGTTCATACTGCTCGACCTGTTTCATCACCAGTTGAATGGCATCGGTATAGGGCACGGTGCCGGCCTTCCTGATGATCTCCCGCCCCTCACGGCTGAGGGCGAAGCTAATAAAATCCTTGACCCGTTTGTCATGCGCACCGCGTTGTGTGACCAGGTAGAGGGGACGGTACAGCATATAGTTACCGCTCTTGATATGTTCATAGGTCGGTGCCTTGCCCTCCAGCTGCAATATCTTGACGTTCCTCCGCCTTGCACTACTGACGCCGGTGGTGGCAATCCCGTAGATATTCTTTTCCACCCCGACTTCAAGTGGGCCAGTCGAGTTCATGACATGCTTGCCGCGAAACTCCTGGTCGAAATTGGCAAACACCAGCTCTCGCAGGGTACGTCCCACGCCGGAGGATTTACCGGCCCGAATATAAAGCTCGATCGGCGCATTCGGCCCACCGAGTTCCTTCCAGTTGGTAATCTTGCCGAGGTAGAGACCCTTCAACTGTTCGAAGCTGATGTTATTGATGGGATTACCCTTGTTGACGATGACCACCAGGGCATCCCAGGCCACCGGGATCTGGTAGGCATCGCGTTCTTCCGGATGGCCGTCGATGGTCGTGCGGCAGGCGCCGCCGATGTCGATCTCTCCCGTGGCAGCGTTGCGAATCCCCTTGGTGGCGCCACCACCCTGTAGCTTGATCCTGATGCCGGTCTTTTTCTCGTAGCCCTTGGCCAGTTCTGCCATGAAGGCGTGTTTGGTGATACCACACCCCGCCCAGATCAGTTCATTATTAGTAGTCTGATTATTTCCGATGGGTTTTGCGCTAATCACGCCTGAAACTAAAAGACCAGACAGCATCACCCCAATCAAGATATTTTTCATCTTGTCCTCCTCCTTATAGTCTGTGCCGGGACAGTATAAGGCGAAAGATAAAAAAAGGGGCGCCTATAGCGCCCCTTTTAGCGGTGTAATAACGCCTATTATTTTGCGGCGATATCGTTCAGCTGTTTGGCCTGGATCACCAGACCATCCAGACCGGCCTGCTTGGCGTTCTTGCCATAGGCCACCGACATCAGGGTCGAGTAATAGACCACGGGGATCTTGAACTTGGTCTTGTACTTGGCATTGATATCATTCTGATAGATTTCGACGTTCATCTGGCAGACCGGGCAAGGCGTGACAATCATATCCGCACCGCCATCATAGGCCGCTTCGATGATGTCCTTGATCAGGGCCTGGGACTTCTCAGGCTCGGAAAAGGCCAGAGCGCCACCACAACAGGAGACCTTCTTGTCGTAGTTGTCGACCGGCTGCGCGCCCATGGTCTCGACCAGCTTGTCCAGGTACTTCGGATTCTCGAAGGACTCACCGGAGATACCGAAGGGACGGTTGGTCTGACAACCGACATAGCCGGCGATCTTAATGCCTTCCAGCGGTTTCTTGACGTGCTTACCCATTTCTTCGTAACCGATGTCTTCCACCAGCACTTCCACCATGTGACGCACGTTCTGATCGGCCTTGACCTTCAGACCGGCCGCCGCCAGGGCTTCGTTGGTTTCTTTCATCAGGGAGTCGCTGTGGTGCAGACGCTCCTTGGTTTCGCGCGTGGCCAGCCAGCAGGCGGCGCAGGTTGCGACCACGTCCTGACCGGGATTCGCCTGTTCAGACAGGGCCAGGTTACGGGCAGACAGGGCCAGACGCGGCAGTTCACCACCCTCGGCATAACCGATGGAGGCGGCACAGCAGTTCCAGTCCGGGATGGTGTTGAGCTTGATATCCAGCACATCACACATCGAGTCGACAGCGGTCTGATAGTTGGAACCGGAAGCCAGCTTCTGCGAGGAACAACCGGGGTAAAACGAGTATTCTTTTTTAGCCATATTGGTTCCCCTTAGAACTTCTTCATCTTGGCATCTTCGATTTCACGCGCCTTCTTGAGGATGGCGTGCAGGCCGCTGGTGTCTTTCACACCATGACCACCGAAGTATTCCATTGGGTTGAGACGCTTGGTCTTGTACATACCGATGCCGATGGGCAGTGCGGCAATGGCGGTCTTGATTCCGCTGACAAAACCGTTCATGAAGTACAGGGAAACACCCAGTTTCAGTTCGTTGACCCGGCCCTTCTTGCTCAGGTTGTCCCAGAACATCTTGGCGAACTTGCGGGTTGGCTGATTCTTGGGCGCGATGCCGAGGCGGTGCGCGTAATTGGCCAGACCGTGCATGATGTGGGTAATCGGCAACTCACGCGGACAACGGGCGATACAGTTGTAGCATGATGTACACATCCACATGGAGCTGGAGGTCAGGACTTCTTCACGCTTACCGGCGCGAATCATCATGAACAATTCCTGCGGTGGGTGATCCCAGTGGGGCCCAAAGGGACAGGAGCCGGAGCACACGCCGCATTGCATGCACATCTTGACCCAGTTGCCTTCTTCCACATTGGCTTCGACTTCTTTCAGGAAGCTGTTGCGGTAACGTTCGACTGCTGCTGTATTAGCACTCATGGTTCAACTCCTAGAACTTGAAGGGGCTCATGCCGACCCTTTCGATGGCCGCGGCCATGTCATTGATCAGCTGTGGAGCACGTTCGATATCGGTAATCGCGACCTCGTGGATGGCGACGCGTTCGGGTTCGAGACTCAGTGACTGCAGGGTGTCATCCACCTTGCTCATACGCACGTGGGCGATCTCGGAACCTTTCACAAAGTGACACTGGTAGTTCTCACCCTTCTGGCAACCCAGCATGACGATACCGTCATAGCCACTGTTCAACGCATCGGTGACCCAGATCAGGTTGACCGAACCCAGGCAGCGCACCGGAATCACGCGGGCGAAGGCACTGTATTCAACCTTGTTCATGGCCGCCATGTCGAGTGCGGGATAGGCATCGTTTTCACAGGCCAGCACCAGCAGACGCGGCTTCTCGGAGAATTCATCCGGGATGTCGACGCTCTTTAACTGCTGACCGACCGAGTCCACCGAGTAGTTTTCAAACGAGATAACGCGTACCGGACAGGCGCCCATGCAGGTACCGCAACGGCGGCAACGGGCCTCGTTGAATACCGGGAAACGCTGCTTGTCTTCGTCGATGGCGCCAAACGGACACTCTACCGTACAGCGTTTGCACTGAGTACAACCTTCACGGCGGAAGCTCGGGTAGGACAGGTCACCGGAACGCGGATGCGCGGCGCGGCCCTTGCCGGAGTTTTCAACCGCCTGAATCGCCTTCAGTGCGGCGCCGGTGGCGTCTTCGATGGCCTGTTGCGCGTCCATCGGACGGCGTACGGGACCACAG
>JAHEDB010000107.1 GCA_024641465.1 Chromatiales bacterium
CGTGTAGTTCATTTTGCTTGAGCTTAGCCGGATCCGCATCCAGGACCAGTTGTTGCAGGTCCTGCAATTGCTTTTTAATCACCTTGTGACGCGGCAAATGCACCAGACAGGATTCCACTTCGCACAGGGTGTGATATAGGGCGCGGGGAAAATTGCGTTCCTTCAGCAGAAATTTCAGTACCTCCGGGCGTCGCACCCGCACCTGGATCGTACGGCGATACATCTGATAGCCGGTCAGCGACTTCAGCACACTCATCCACTGGATATTTTCATAAGGGGTGATATTCTCGTGCTCACTTTCCAGTAAATCACCGGAGCGAACATCGATGATACGCGTGGTCATATCGGCGCGTTCCAGGTTGCGCCCCATGCGCAGGAAGTCATAGGCCTGATCATGGATCATGGTACCGGCCAGTTGGCCAGTGATGGTTTGGGCGCCGAGGATCACGGTTTGCAAATAATCATACCGGTGTTTACGGGCAATACCTGTCTGGGTATTTTTTTTTGTGTTGATGAACAGGTCATTGATCCGTTCCCAGGTTTCGCGCGGAATAATATCGCGAATGGTGCGCGCATTCTCCCGCGCATATTGCAGGGAACTGACAATCGAGCCGGGATTTGCCAGATCGGCGATCATAAACCGCAGAACACTTTTTTCCTCTGGCTTGTCGTGATGTTCGGCAAACAGTTTTTCACTACCTGTAATTTCGATCAACGGCTCCCAGCCGACATTGGCGCTACGCGGCAGGTCCAGGATCAGGTTGGTGTTGACATTAATCAGGCGTGCGATATTTTCAGACCGCTCGATAAAACGCCCCATCCAGTAAACATTCTCGGCGACCCTCGATAACATGCTCATTGGACCTCCATATCGACGATCCAGGTGTCCTTACTGCCGCCACCCTGCGACGAATTCACTACCGTTGAGCCCTTGCGCAAGGCCACCCGGGTCAACCCACCCAGGGTAACCTGGGTCTTGGAACCGGAAAGAATAAAGGGACGCAAATCCAGATGGCGGGGTTCGACATGATTGTCGACCAGGGTTGGCGCGGTAGAGAGGGTCAACATGGGTTGCGCCATATAATTACGTGGATCGTGTTTGATCAGTTTGACAAACTTTTCACGTTCAGCTCGACTCGCCTGCGGGCCAATCAACATGCCATAGCCGCCCGATTCATTGGCGGGTTTCACCACCAGCTTGTCGATATTCTTGATGACATAATCACGCTCATCCTTATTGATGCAACGATAGGATGGCACGTTGGGAATGATCGGGTCTTCATCCAGATAATATTTGATAATCTCCGGCACATAGGAATACACCACCTTGTCGTCGGCGACCCCCGCACCCGGTGCATTGGCCAGTGCGACCTTACCGGCCTTCCAGGCGCGCATCAGCCCGGGCACACCCAGGGTGGAATCCTTATTGAAAACTTCCGGATCGAGAAACAGATCATCGACCCGCCGGTAGATCACATCGACCCGTGACAGGCCATCGATGGTGCGCATATAGACGATATCCTTGTCGTCGACATACAGATCACTGCCCTGCACCAGTTCGGCGCCCATTTGTTGCGCAAGGTAAGCGTGTTCAAAATAGGCCGAGTTATAAATGCCGGGGGTCAGTACAACGACTTCGGGTTTTTCAATCTGGCGGGGTGATAACTCCGCCAGCATATCGTATAGCTGGGAGGGGTAATCATCGACTGGCAAAATATTGTAGTTTTCAAACAGATCGGGAAATACCCGTTTCATAACCATGCGGTTTTCCAGCATATAGGACACACCGGACGGTACGCGCAGATTATCCTCCAGCACATACATGGTGCCGTCCTTGTCGCGCACCAGATCAGAGCCGCAAATATGCGCCCAGATCCCCTTGGGGGGATTAATACCAATGCATTGTTTGCGGAAGTTGACCGAGTCTTTGAGCAGCTCGCCCGGGAAGACCTTGTCTTTGACGATACTCTGTTTGTGATAGAGATCATCGATAAATAAATTCAGTGCATGCACCCGCTGGATGAGACCCCGTTCCGTCTGATCCCATTCACGTTTGTCGATAATGCGCGGGATGATATCAAACGGCCAGGCCCGATCGATGGAACCTTCTTCTTCGGTGTAGACCGTAAAGGTAATCCCCATGACATGGATCGCCAGCTCGGCGGCGGCCTTGTATTCTTCGATATCCTTGTCTTTGAGGGCGCGAAAATAATCACAAACCTCTTTAGCGGCGTCTCGCGGCTTACCAGCGGCGCGAATCAGCTCGTCATACAGACCATTAACTTTGTAGCTACCCCATCGGATTGTCATATAATTTAAGTTAAATTAAGGAATTACAACTACCATACAGAATTCGGATGAGTTTGTAAAATTGCTGGAAAAAAGGCTAGACTTTGCACGACGAATAAAGTATCAATTGCACTGTAATAGTGCGTATATCTTCTAAAGGTTTCATCCATGACATATTGTGTTGCCATCAAAGTCGCTCAAGGACTGGTGTTTGCATCGGACTCACGTACCAATGCCGGAGTCGATTACATCAGTACCTACAGCAAGATGTATTCCTTCGACCTGCCCGATGATCGTGCAATGGTGCTGTTATCCTCCGGTAACCTGGCCACCACCCAGGCGGTGATCAACTGTATCAAACGCGATATCGAAAACGATACCGCGGTTAATCTGAAGAATGTGCACTATCTGTATGACGCGGCCGACTATATCGGCAAGCTGGTCAAACAATATCAGAAAGAACACGGTGATACCCTCGGCAAAAGCGGCATCAGTGCTGAGGCCAGCTTTATCCTCGGTGGCCAGATACGTGGCCATGAGCAAGAGATCTATCTGATCTATCCGCAGGGCAATTACATCAGCGCCTCGGAAGATACGCCCTACCTGCAAATTGGCGAGACAAAATACGGCAAGCCCATCCTGGATCGCATCATCCGCACCGATACCACCCTCGGAGACGCCGCACGTTGCGCCCTGGTCTCGCTTGATTCCACGATACGATCCAATATCTCCGTAGGACCGCCCATCGAACTCGCCATTTGCGATGCCAATGATTTTCAGATCTCCCGTTATCTCAGCCTCGATACGGGTACGCAGTTTTTCACCAGCCTGCAAAAAAGCTGGAACGATGGACTGCGTCGCGCCTTCAATCGTTTACCTCGCTTTGAATGGGAATTGCCCGAACTGGTAAAAGACAGCAAGACCTCCTCCGGTAATTAATAACACCGATGTTTAACCCTGTTGTGTTAGAGTGGGCACAACCGTAGACTACAAGTGTGAACTTGCGGTATCGCCTGTTCAATTGTGGTCCCCTTGCCATGCTGCAACGACATAGTAAATTAACCTCGTGATGCATCTGGCTTTTAAACAAAAGGTTATTCATGACCATTCGTGTCGCCATCAAACACAAGACCACCTATCGCTTTGATCAAGCGGTGGTGCTCGACCCGCATATCTTTCGCCTGCGCCCGGCGGTGCACAGCCGCACGCCGATAGAAGCCTACTCATTCAAGGTCAAACCGGAAAAACACTTCATCAACTGGCAACAGGATCCATTTGGTAATTTTCTGGCGCGCATCGTCTTCCCGGATCCTGTCAGGGAACTGGATATCGAGGTCAGTGTGATCGCCAATATGACGGTCATCAACCCGTTTGATTTTTTTGTTGAAGAGTATGCCAAAAACTTTCCCTTCGAATATGACAAGGCGCTAAAACAACAGCTCGCACCCTATTTTGAAATCACAGAAAATGGACCACTGTTAAAGCAATGGTTAAAGAAGGTTGACCGCTCCTCCGTCGCGATGGTTGACTTCCTGGTACAAATCAATCAATCACTGCAACAGGCCGTTAATTACAACATCCGCATGGAGCCCGGAGTGCAAACCTGCGAACAAACCCTTGGCCAGGCACTGGGCTCCTGTCGTGACAGCGCCTGGTTGCTGGTGCAGGTCCTGCGTCACCTGGGCCTGGCCGCACGCTTTGTCTCGGGTTATCTTGTGCAACTGACGCCGGATCAAAAATCACTCGACGGCCCATCCGGTCCGGAACAGGACTTCACCGACCTGCACGCCTGGACGGAAGTGTTTATCCCCGGCGCCGGCTGGATTGGTCTGGACCCCACCTCCGGCATGTTTGCCGGTGAAGGTCATATCCCCCTCGCGGGCACACCCGACACCGCAAGTGCCGCGCCGGTCAGCGGATCTTATTCAGGTAACTCCAAGGTCGAATTCCTGTTTGAAAATACCGTCACCCGTATCCACGAAGATCCGCGTGTCACCAAACCCTATACCGACAGCCAGTGGCAGGACATCATGCAACTGGGGGCGAAGATCGATAAACAATTACACGCCGCCGATGTACGCCTGACCATGGGCGGCGAACCGACCTTTGTCTCGATCGATGACATGGACTCGGCACAGTGGACCGTGGCCGCCGATGGCAAGGATAAACGCGAACTCGCCGAGGTCGTGTTACGCCGACTGTGGCAACACTTCGCACCGGGCGGCATGCTCTATTACGGTCAGGGTAAATGGTATCCCGGTGAACCACTGCCGCGCTGGGCGTGGGGATTTTTCTGGCGCAATGATGGCAAGCCCTTATGGAAAGACGCATCCCTGCTAGCGGATACCAATCAGGATTACGGGTATGATGCAACGCACGCGCAAACCTTTGCTACTGCCTTGGCCAAACGCCTCGGACTGGACAGTAAATATTTGACCGCCGGTTACGAAGACACCTATTACTATTTGTACCGGGAAGCGGAATTACCCATCAACATCGATCCGCTTGCCGCGGGCCTGAAAGATCCACTGGAGCGTCAGCGCCTCGCCAAACTGTTAAAGCGTGGCCTGGACAAACCGACCGGCTTCGCCCTGCCGCTGCGTTACGATAACGAGCAATCCCGCTGGCGCAGCAGCCGCTGGGAATTTCGTCTTGGCCGGATGTATCTTGTCCCCGGTGATTCGGCCATGGGCCTGCGCATGCCGCTGGATGCACTGCCCTGGGAAGTGCCGGAAAAACGTCAGGCGCAGCACGAACGCAGCCTGTTTGAAGACCTGCCACCGCTGGGCGATGACTATGGTGAAGTGACTCGTCGCTATAGCAAAAAGGTTGATGAAGCCGACCCGCACCCGGAGATACACGATCAGGATGTTGCCGATGCCGATGACGCGCCCGGCACGGAGATCATTCACACCGCGATGTGTATCGAGGCGCGTGATGGCCGACTGCACCTGTTTCTGCCGCCCCTCACCCACCTCGAACATTATCTTGAACTGATCGCGGCCATCGAGGCCACCGCCAAACAAACCAAACTGACCGTGATCATCGAAGGCTATGCACCGCCCAATGACCCGCGTCTGTTGCGTCTGATGGTGACACCCGATCCCGGCGTCATCGAGATCAATGTTCACCCCACCAGCAACTGGCGGCAACTGGTGGACAATACCCTGGACCTGTACCGGATCGCCCGCGACAGTCGCCTCGGTACGGAAAAATTCATGCTCGATGGACGGCATACCGGCACCGGCGGCGGCAATCACGTCACCCTCGGCGGTCAGACACCGAGTGACAGCCCGTTTCTGCGTCGACCGGATCTGCTGCGCAGCCTGCTGACCTTTTGGCAACATCACCCGGGCCTGTCGTATCTGTTTTCCGGCATGTTCATCGGCCCCACCAGTCAGGCGCCGCGCGTCGATGAGGGCCGTGATGAAACCCTGTATGAACTGGAGATCGCCTTTTCCCAGATACCTGAGGGTGAGGTGCCCCAACCCTGGCTCATCGACCGGCTGTTACGCAATCTGCTGGTCGACATCACCGGCAATACCCATCGCGCCGAATTTTGTATCGATAAACTCTATGCGCCACACTCGGCCACCGGTCGTCTGGGGCTGGTCGAACTGCGCGCCTTTGAGATGCCGCCCCATGCACAAATGAGTCTGGTGCAAATGCTGCTGCTACGCAGTTGCATCGCCTGGTTCTGGAAGACGCCTTATCACAAGTCGCTGGTGAAATGGGGCACCGAGTTACACGATCGATTTATGCTGCCGCATTATATCCACAGCGATATGCGCGACGTGGCCGCTGACCTTAACCGTGCAGGCTATGAATTTGATCTGCACTGGCTGGACCCCTTCCTGGAATTTCGTTTCCCACACTACGGTTCGATCCAGGTGCAGGACCTGTCGCTGGAATTACGCATGGCGCTGGAACCCTGGCATGTCATGGGTGAGGAAGTCACGGCACAGGGTACGGCACGCTTTGTCGATTCCTCGGTGGAACGCCTGCAGGTTAGATTAAACGGCGCGACAGATGATCGTTTCGCCGTGACCTGCAACGGTCGACAAGTGCCACTGAGAAACAGCGGCGCCCGATCAGAATACGTCGCCGGAGTGCGTTATCGCGCCTGGCAACCCCCTTCCGCCCTGCACCCCACCATCGGTGTCCATGCCCCGCTGGTGTTCGATATCGTCGATACCTGGAATAACCGTTCGGTCGGTGGCTGTACCTATCACGTCGCCCATCCCGGTGGCCGCAACTATGACACTTTCCCGGTCAATGCCTTTGAGGCCGAGGCCCGTCGCGTTGCCCGCTTCTGGGACAGCGGCCATACGCCGGGGGTGATAGAGATCGCTGCGGAGAAAATCAACCCGGACTATCCCTGCACGCTGGATCTGCGACGCAAGTAAAACACCGGTACAATTTTATGTGGGGTGCGTCTCACGCACCATTCATCTAACGATCACCTGATTAATTAAAAAAGTAGGGTGCGCCCTGCGCACCGAAAGGTGAAATGGTGCGTAAGACGCACCCTACATCAAAAAGAAAGGAACCATTAATTAGTTACCCGCGAGTGAGCCGGCAATCAGATTGTGCACATAGCGCAATTTATCCCCCACCCTGGCCGATACGGAAAAGGGATAGGCATCACGCTGTCCCATGCTACGGTTGAGGGCATTCATGGCCACGGTCAAACGTAACCAGTCAGTCAGCATTGCATCAAAACTGGTCGCACTCAAATACATGTTGGCGGGATATACCGTACTGCCCGTCGTAGAGGGCGGTTGTG
>JAHEDB010000108.1 GCA_024641465.1 Chromatiales bacterium
CACGGCCAAGCAAGAGGTCAAGGACTCCGGTACATCAACGACCTCGAAATACGAGGTCGCCACCACCGGTCTATATCTGGTCGGTCGGACAATCGGCTCTGTTTATATAAAAGGCAAGGTCGGCGCCTCACATCAGTTGGTCAGCATCAACGATACAAGCACCCAGGAGACCACCCGTGGTTCATACGGTGCAGGCCTGGGAATACGCCAGGGCGGCGCTATTCTGGAGATCGAGTACACCCAATATGGTGAAGACGTAACGATTGTCAGTGTTGGCTACGTCTTTTAAGTCCGGCTTTATCGACAGCGTAGGTCCACTCCCGGCGGTAAGCGATTGCCCAGGTCCGGTAAATCCTTTCCCCCTGAGCAGCCAATTTTCGTGGCTGGCCACATAAATGACCCGCGCCACGATAAATTCCATATATTGACCGTAAATGGCACAGTCATTGCTAATATTTATCTATTTTCGTAAACATCCAAGGATCATGACAATGCACAAGTACAGCCGACACCTATCCGTATTCATTTTATGCCTGCCGCTTATGCTGCCACTCCAGGCCCGGGCCGCTGCCGGCGCCTATGTCGGGATCAGTGCGGGTCAGGCCACCCTCAAAAATCAGGGCAGTCCCGACGAAACCGCTATCGGTTATAAATTCTTTGGCGGCCTGCAGGCCACCGGGCCGTTTGCCGTCGAGGTCAGTCACGTCAATCTGGGTAAATATTATAAAGACACCGCCAATGCCCTCGAGGTTAGCGGTAATGCTCTGCACCTGGTCGGCAAATTGCCCTTTAGTGCCCGTTTAGCCGCACTGGCCAAGGTAGGCCTGTTTAGCTGGGACGTGCAATATAACGGCTCGACGGCATCCACTACCGGAACTGACACCACATACGGTTTTGCCATGACCTATATCCTGCTAACGGGCCAGACATTACGGGTTGAATGGGAGAGCTATTCCGATGTTGGCAAGGTGAATAACTACAGTGGACGCGATATGAATTTGATCTCGATCGGTCTCAGTATCAGCTTCTAAAGCCGGTTACCGTATTCTACTAATAATAATCTCGGCAATGGACAGCACTGCCCCGGCCTAAAACCGGGGCTTTTTTATCGATCAAAACTGTGAGATGAATCCAGTTTGCCAACTAAACCAGAACAGGCGTGTGTTTTCAGGAATGTCTGAACACTGTGTTGTAGGGTGCGTCCCACGCACCATTTCCCCCGGCGGTGCGCAGGGCGCACCCTACCTTAGTTAATCAGAGATTTCTAAAAATAATATACGTTAGTGGCATATTTATTGCTCTTTACATTTAACATCGAATTTAATTCAACACACCGTTTCATCATAAACAAGCAGATTGATGCAGGAGAACACAGCATGAACATCAGGCAGAACACCCTACTCGGCATATTTTTCATTTTCTCACTCATGTGGTCTGCGGCGAGTAGCGCGTCATCCCTGCTCGGCATTTACGCCGGGGCCAGCGTCGGCCGGGCCGAGGTCGCCAATACCAGCCCGAAGTTGGATTCGACCGCCACCAAGGTCTATGCCGGTTACCGCATCCTCGGACCGCTCGCGATAGAAGTAGCGAAGGTCAACCTGGGTGAGTTTGGCTCGACACCGGTAAAAATTGATGGTGTGTCGGCCGATGCCGTGCTCTATCTGCCGGCCGGTTTGATCAATGTCTTTGCCAAGGCCGGGGTATTCAACTGGAATGCCGACTATAACGGCACCATTCCGGCCAATAACGGTGTCGACTCCAAATTCGGTTTCGGTGTGGAATACAATCTCCTGCTCAACGTTGATATGCGGGTAGAGTGGGAAAAATACAGCGGCGTTGGCGGTGCGAACATCAATGAAAATATCAGCCTGCTTACCATCGGCGTAAACATCGCCTTCTAGCGTTGTAGTGCTACGGCCTATCGGGTAAGTGTCAAAAGACGGACATGCCAATGTCCGTCTTTTGTGCTTGAAGCGCCCCCCTCTATCTTGTATCTTTCCCGACATGCACAACCGCCAATACAGCCCGCTCGATAAACTCATCCAGCAACTCGATGCCGGCCTGCGCACGGTATTCGGCAAACCACCGCTGACCGAACGCCCCAATCCGGCCGACCGAGAAACCGAATCGGACCTTGCCGCGACCGACAAGGTCCTGGCGGGCAGATTGATGCGTATCAATCACGCCGGTGAAGTCTCAGCCCAGGGACTCTATCAGGGACAGGCCCTCACCGCCCGCCTGCCGGAGGTGCGTGAAAAAATGGAACGGGCGGCGCTGGAGGAAAACGATCACCTGGCCTGGTGCGAACAACGCTGCAAGGAACTGGGCACCCACACCAGCCTGCTGAGTCCCTTCTGGTATGCAGGTTCACTCAGTATTGGCGCCATCGCCGGTCTGGCCGGCGATAAGTGGAGTCTGGGATTTGTCGCTGAGACCGAACATCAGGTCGTGCGCCACCTGGACAGTCACATGGCACAGATCAATCCACAGGATAAAAAGAGTCATGCCATCCTGGCGCAGATGAAAGAGGACGAGGCGCAGCATGCCACCACGGCCCTGCACGCCGGTGGTGCTCAACTGCCCCTGCCGGTGAAAACCCTCATGGGCCTGACCTCCAAAGTCATGACCCGGGCAGCCTTCTGGATCTAAACCCCGGCAAGGGTTTACTTGACGATATTGCTACCGTAAAAAATCTCCAGCATTTCCTTTTTCAAACGCTTGCGGATCTTCTTCTGCACGGAGGGCTTCAGGTCGGAGGCTTCCATTCCGAACAGGTATTCATTCAATTCGATACCCTTTAGCATCATCTTGGTATGGAAAAGATTTTCCTGATACACATTCACATCGATCATCTGATACAGGTTCTTGGTATCCCGGGCGATAAAATTCTGGATTGAATTGATCTTGTGATCGATATAGTGCTTGCGGCCACTGATATCGCGGGTAAACCCCCGCACCCGGTAATCCATGATGACGATATCCGAATCAAAACTGTGGATCAGATAGTTCAGGGCGCGCAGCGGTGAAATACGGCCACAGGTGGAAACATCGATATCGGCGCGGAAGGTGCTGATGCCACTATCGGGGTGACTCTCCGGATAGGTATGCACCGTGATGTGGCTCTTGTCGAGATGGGCCACCACGGCCTCGGGCAAGGGACCGGGGGTCTCGTCATTGGTGATATGTTCCGACATCACCGGTTCTTCGGAGATCAACATGGTGACGCTGGCGCCCTGGGGATCATAGTCCTGGTGGGCGATATTGAGGATATTCGCGCCGATAATATTCGCGACCTCGGTCAATATGCCGGTCAGGCGCTCGGCATTATATTCCTCATCGATATATTCGATATACGCGTTTTGCTGCTCAGGGGTTTCCGCATAGTTGATATCGTAGATATTAAAACTTAACGTCTTGGTCAGGTTGTTAAAACCATGCAACTTTATTTTTTTGTTACGGGTTGTCATCGGTACTTACCTCACTACGAAACCAATGGCGGGTGAAAGATCATCTGTACGGCATTGCCGTCAGGGTCAAGGCAATAAAAACTGCGCGCGCCATCACGATGGGTCCTGGGTGAGGTCTTGATGGTGACCCCGTGCCCGGACAAGAACGCGTGCCAGGCATCGACATCGTCGGGCCGATTGAGAATAAATCCCAGGTGGTCCAGCCGTTGCGGTCCGTTGGCCAACTCAGTGGCGCGGTGCAGGGCCAGATTGTCATTACCAGAGGTCAGATAGACGTTGTCGGTATCGGGCCGCCATTCGACCCGCATACCCAGCAGCCCCTCATAGAACTGCTCGCAGGTTTCCAGATCCTGTACATAGAGGGCCACGTGGCGCATGCCTGCGGTAGGTGGGGGTCTGGTCATTCGGTTGCTGTCTCATATTCTCTGCGCCAACTGAGGCGGGGTCGGTTATTTTACGAAAAACCCCCGCCCCTTGCTCAGATTTTTTTGGACATTTCATGGCTCAGACGTGAAAAACCTGCCGCCGCACGCTCTCCCACAGCGGTTTACCGAAGCGACTGCGGACCACAAACGGCAAGGCAATGGAGCCGGCCGAGAGCAGCTTGTCATGGAAGTCCTTCAGCTCAAATGTCTGATTGACCGTCTTGAGGCGCTCGCGGGTGGCATTGATCAGGGCCCAGCCCGTGCCATAGCCCATCGGTACGCCGGGGGCCTGGGTGTACCAGCTCAGTTCCGCCATGGCCTCGGCACGACTGAAACCCAGCATCGACTGCATTTTCTCGGCCGCCTGTTCGATGCCCAGACCGCGAGTCTGTAACTCCACATCGAGCATCACGCGCAGGGCGCGCCACAGGCGGTCCTTCAATAGCACAAAGGCCGATTCGGGATCATCCAGAAAACCCGCCTCGCACATCAGTTGTTCACAGTACAGCGCCCAGCCCTCATACAGGGTGGCTGAGGCATTGATCAGGCGCGGCAGGGTATTGGAGGTATGACACAGGTTGGCGGTGACAAACTGCAGGTGGTGTCCCGGCCACGCCTCGTGCACACAGGTGTGCCTGAGGCTGATGGAATTATGTTCCCCCAGCTGTCCCAGAGGGGAAGGCGTCACATAGTAATGACCGACCTGTTCGGGGTCGTTGGGCGGCGGATCCAGATAGGCGGCGAAGGGGATCACGTGGCGTAAAAATACCGGTGTCTCGACCACCTTCAGTTGTTCCCGCGCCGGGATCGACACCAGCTGTTTATCAATCACAAACTGTTTCGCGGCTTCCATCGCCTCCCGGTAGCGGCTGATCAAATCGGTTTTCACGGATGGCTGAGACTGCAACGAGGCCGTCATGGCAGCGATATCGCCGTCCCCGCGCAGGCGGTGTGTCACCTCACGCAATTCGGTCAGGGTCTTGGTAAATAACTCTTCACCAAACCGGTGCAGGGTATCGGCATCGATATCCAGGTAGTGACGATGCGATAGCAGCATATTGTAATAATCCAGTCCGCGGGCGAAATCACCCCGCGCATGGGGCTTGATATCCGATTCCAGAAAGCGGGCATAGTCTTCCACGGCGTGGGCCGCCCCTTCCAGTAACTGGGCGATTCCGTAACGGGACAATTCCGGGTGATGTTCCAGACTCCTGAAATACTGCGCACCCTGGCGGGCCTCGGTAATGGCGGATTCGAGCCAGATGGCCGGGATCTGTTCCGGCTCCTCCATCAACTGTGAACGGGCGCCGCGCAGGTAGTCCGGAATGGCCCGCAGGCGTGCGGTAAAGGCCGCCTTCAAATCCGCCACCGGCCGGATCGTCAATTGATAAATGGCGTGGACCGGCAGATAGCGCCCCGGGTCGCGCATGCGCCAGTCACACTCATCCATATCCTTCATGTCAAGCATGACCCGGCCGCGCATCAGGGCCAGATCGATTTTTTGCTCATCTTTCAGATCGTCTTCATCAAATTCATCCAGCGCTGACAGCAGCTTTTCGTGCAGGGTGATCAGGGCGCCTCGCTCATCCGAGCCATAGGGGCGAAGTAATTCACTGTACCCCTCGACACCAAAATCCACCGCCACCTCCGGATAGAAGCGGAACCAGGCGCGATAGTAGGTATCAATCACTTGGGAGAGATTGGACATGTTATTTTCTCGACGTCGTTATTTAATTTAGATTGAAAGGCTGGATTCAGGCTTCACGTATCTCGTAATCATGGCTGATTTTTGCCATCTTGCCCAACATAATCGAGGCCGAGCAGTATTTTTCCGCGGATAATTCCACGGCGCGCTTGACGTGTTTCTCAGACAGGTCTTTGCCACTGATAATGAAATGCACATGGATCTGGGTGAAGACCTTGGGTTCCGTTTCGGCACGCACGGCCTCCAACTCGACCTCACAATCGACCACCTCCTGGCGACTTTTTTTCAGGATGCTGATGACATCGAATGAGGTGCAGCCCCCCATGCCGAGCAGCAACATCTCCATCGGCCGCACACCGATATTGCGCCCACCGTGTTCGGGCGGACCATCCATCACCACCGCATGGCCACTGGCCGACTCACCTACAAATGTCACTTCCTCCAGCCACTTCACACGCGCTTTCATCGATAAAATCTCCAAAAAAAGGTAATTTTTCAGCCAAACCAGTCGATACACACCACTGTAGAGCTTGTCCTGAGGTACGCAAACCAAGCCACACAGGCCGGATTCCGCTATCCCTCTGTAAGACGAAGGATATCTGTTTATGGCGAGTGACACCATTCGCAGTTTATTTAGGGTGAATGGATTAAGCTTGGCGCTTGAACATTACCTTGGTATATCATAGGACAGGAAACGAAGACTATGTTAAGCAGGAGCAATATGGCACAGCTACCGACAGCTTCCCAAACCGGCATTGATTCGCTGGACCAGTTTCTGGAGCACTGTCATCGCCGGCAGTATCCGGCCAAGAGCGTCATCATCTACGCGGGCGACAAGCCCGATGTGCTGTATTACATCGTCGATGGCTCCGTCACCGTCCTGATCGAAGACGAGGATGGTCGTGAAATCGTACTAGCCTACTTAAATAAGGGTGACTTCTTCGGTGAAATGGGCCTGTTCGGCGATGAGCCCAACCGTAGTGCCTGGGTCCGCGCCCGTAGCGCCTGCGAAGTCGCCGAAATGAGCTATACCAAGTTCCGTCAGCTGTATGAAGACCACCCGGATGTGCTGTTTGCCATGGCCGGCCAGATGGCCACCCGCCTGCGCACCACCAGCCGCAAGGTCAGTGACCTGGCCTTTATGGATGTCACCGGCCGTGTCGCCCGTACCCTGCTCGACCTGTGCAAACAACCCGATGCCATGACCCACCCCGATGGCATGCAAATCCGTATTACCCGTCAGGAGATTGGCCGTATCGTCGGTTGTTCCCGTGAAATGGTCGGGCGTGTCTTAAAAGGCATGGAAGAACAAGGCCTTATTTCCGTCAAGGGCAAGACCATTGTCGTGTTCGGAACACGTTAATCACCCACCGCTCTAAAACCCAACACAGAGACGCCGAGTCACGGAGAACACAGAGAGTTTATTACATTTATACTCTGTGATCTCTGCGTC
>JAHEDB010000109.1 GCA_024641465.1 Chromatiales bacterium
GAGACCTGACCCTGATCCCCTCGAGACCTGACCCTGATCCCCTTTTACTCGATGTAAACTGCGCCTTTTTCGCTTGTTTTTGCCTTGTCATCAACTGCTTGATTGAATTTTTAGAGGTGCCCATAAGATAGATAATGGGGCATGGTAAGCAGGCTATTTCGAGGCAGGTTGGCTCGCTGTTTCAGTGCTGGATGAAAGAAATGCTGAATCGGGTAATACCGGGTCAAATATATTCCCAAATAAGCTATGCAGTACCAGGCTTTGATTGGCCTTCTGGTTTTTAACGGACTTCATGTCCTGCCAGGGTACAACGTACATCATCTGGGGTAGTTCCTTGTTGCCCTTGATGAAGGTGGTATCGAGTTCCAGTTCATCTTCTGCCTGAATAGTTATGCAGATAAACATTGCCAGAAAACACAGTATATATTTTAATAACTTCATGTTTATCCCTTCTTCAGTGATGCCTTGAGTTGATCCAGCCACTCGGCGGTTTGTTTGTCTTTATTTTTGATCAAGGCCAGGTACTTCTGGTAGTGGTCGATAGCCTTGTTGATATCCTGAATATAAATATCATAGATCAGGGCGAGGTTGTAGTGGGCAAGGGCGTAGTTATCTTTGAGTTCAACGGCCCGGATGTAGTAATCCCTGGCCTTGATGATATTGCCGCGTGATTTTTCAATATAACCCATCAGGTTGTGGGCCTGGGCCAGGTCCGGGTTTTTTTGCAGGGCCTTGGTCAGTTGTGCCTCGGCTTCATCCAGTTTATTCTGTTTGATGCTGATCAGACCAAGGTTGGCCCAGGGGCCGGCCAGTTCAGGCCGCTCCCCGCTAAACTCCAGTAGCATGGACCTGGCCTTGTCCAGATCACCGTTGCCCAGCAGGGTGATGGCCTCGCCGTATTTTTGTAAATCAGACTCAGTGGTCTGTTTAATGGCCTTGTCCTGTTCCTGTTGGGACAGCTCGTCCTGCTTCACTTCCTGTGAGGCGCAACCAGACAGGATAATGGCCGTTAGCAGGGCAAGATTACTGAATAACGTTAATGTACGCATCGACTTTTACATCTCTCTTGTAGCGGACCGGGAATAGTTCTTCCAGACGTTTGAAACTGTTTTGCACCCATTTGTTATAGACACCGTCCTTGATGTGGGCCAGATTGGCCTCGAAGAATTCAATGGCCTTTTCCTCGAAGGGAAAGGCCTTGTCTTCGAGCAGGATCTGGTATTGTTCGAGCTCATCCTTTTTAAGATTGGTGGGGCGTTCGGAGGTCAGCAACGCCTTGCTGAAGGAGCTGTAGATCTCGGCAATGGTGTGGGTGGCTTCGGTTGCGGTATCGGCGACACCGTAAACCGAGGCGCGTCCAAATAACAGTACCGCTGACTGCATGGCGAGTTTTTTCTTGCGCAGGGTGGTCTTTAACGGCAGGGTGAGCTTCTGGCTGTCAAACTCTACATATTGTTCCTTGGCCAGTTCCAGCGAGGCCGTTGAGGCGATAAATTTGGTGCGTTCGGTTTTGGCTTTTTTGGATGCGTGTTTGTCAGCTTTGAGAATGTTATTGCGCCATTTGTCTGAATTGCCGCCATCTCCTTGTTGTGAATATAGAACAACCAGCTTGTTCATAGCCTCCATATACTGGGGGAAGGGCTCAGGTGATTTGGCGACATAATTCTGATAGGCATGGATGGCGGCCGGGTAGTCATTTTTTGACTCATAAAGTTCTGCGGCCTTCCACAACGCGGCGGTTTTGACTTCAGCGTTATTTTCCAGGTCGGCAACCTTTTCAAACTCTTTTGCGGCCTTGAGGTCCTGGCCTGATTTGAGGTAAACCGCGGAGAGTTTGCGAGCAACATCGCTGTTCATCTTGTGTCGCGGATAGAGGCTCTGGAACTGCTGAATATAATAGACTGAGCTTGTCCACATCTCTTTTGACATGGTCAGGGCGATAGCATCATACATGCCCGTTGCGGCATATTTTGAATCAGGGGAAACCTTGCCTATGCGGGAAAAATGAAACAAGGCCTGGTCGATATTGCCCTTGCCGGATTCGACTTCGGCCTGTTTATAGACGGAAAGGGCAAGCTTGTCCTCCAGTTCGGTGCGTGTCTGCGGGCCGAGCGATGCGGATGCCAGGGCGTTCTGGTAATTGGCTTCGGCGAGTTTGTATTGTTCCAGTTTGAAGTAGGAGTGTGCCTTGATGATATTGCCGCGCAAGGTCGCGTTCGATTGGGCTGTATCCGGGATAAGCTCGGCCAGCTCGATGGCCTTCTGATAGAGGGCGGATTTAAAGGCCAGTTCGGCTGCGTGAGAAATAATGCTCAGAGATTGCTTGTCCGTTGGGTAAAGTTGACTGAACAACATGGCATATTTGATGTGTTTATCAAGCAGGGAGGTTTTTTCATCGGCCTTTTTCGCATTATCATACAAGCGACTGGTCAGGGTGATGGTGGCATAGGCGGCATCCTTGTTGAGGATGATGTCTGTGTCATAGGCCGCGAGTTCATATTGCTCCAGGGCCTTGTGGTCAGAACGGCCTTCTGATAACAGCTCGGCGTACATGTAATGCAGGTTATCCTTGCGGGCCTGTGATGCATAATGCGCCAGATAACGCTCATACCATTTGCTCGCCTCGACGAAGAATATTTTCTTGTGATATTTAAGGAATTTGGCATGATGGTCTTTCGCCACAACCAGTATGTTGTCCTTCAGCTGTTGTGAGGCGGCCTGGTAGATCTTATGGTCGGTATTTTTCTCCACCCAGTATTTGCTGGAGGGGTTATAGACGTCATAAAATTTATCAAGTGATTCGTATACCCGGTTGGCGAATCCGCCCTTTTTCCATATTTCAAATATCTTAAGTTGTGCAATGGGTACATTCGGAGAATTTGGATGCATCCTGATAAAATAATTCTGAGTCTCGACGGCATCGGAAAAACGGTATTGTTTCTCGTAGATATCGCCGATATGGGCATAGGTATAGTACAAATATTTGAAGTCAGGTTTATCGGCCAAATATTCGTTTAAACGCTCGACGCCGCCAAGATAGGAGAATGACAGACCGATGGCGCGAAAATATTCCTGGAAGATATCCTTTTCTGACTGATTTAACTGCTCGTAATCATCAAACTCGTGATAAGTCACGGTTTGCAGAAAATCATCGACTGCCTCAATATAATATTCCTGCTTGAAGCGTGCCCAGCCGCGTTTGAACCTGGCCTTTTCGTAAAACCGATCGTTTTTCTTGGCCGTGATAACCTCGGTATAGCCATCTTCCGCCCTGACATAGTCCTGTCTGGAAAAGGCATCTTCCGCCAGCCTGAACTGGCTTTCGATGTAATAGGGTGATTTAGGGAACTTGTTGGCGAGCTGCCGCAGGGCGGTCATCGATTCCAGATGGTCACCCTTCTGGTCATAGGCATTGGCCAGATTATAGAGGATCTGATCGTTCTTTTTGGAATTGGGATATTCCTTCAATGAGGTGGTCAACAGCTCAATGGTCTTTTCCAGACGCGAGTTATAGAGCGCCTCATCCTGTCCCTCCTTGTCGCCCTTGCTGAGATTGTCCTGTTCCTTGTTGAGCTTGTTCCCCAATTCAAATTCCAGCTCTGCCAGACGGGCAATGGCATCCTGACGGGATTTTTCACTCCGGGAGGAATACTTAAGGTATTCGGCATAAGCCTTACGGATCTCGTCATCGGTCTTTGGAATGCTAAAGACATTGGTTTCCTGTTGCCCCTTGCGGGTGACATCCACCTCACGCAGGGTGACACGTGTTTCCTGACTACTGCAGGAGATCAGCAGAATGACTGTGGTAACAAATAATATCTGTTTCATGGTTATTTCGCGCTTATCAGGCTGCTGTCATACAATCTGGCCAGACCGTAACGGGCCTGGTTCAGATAGCTTTGCAGAAATTCGATTCGTTGGTCCAGTAGCTGTAGGCTGATGGTTTTTAAGGTAGCCTGATACTCACCCAGGAGCTTGTTATAGCTTGCGTCCAGTCCTTGCATGTCGGCCATATAAGGCTGGAATGTGGCCAGTGTGGTGTAATTGGTAAAGAAGGATTTTGGATAACGCGCGGAATAGTCAAAGGTATTGTTTTTGATAGTGAGGTCATGACCATTGTTAGAGATGGTCACCAGCGTCGGCAGGCTGTCACCACTTTGTATGATGGCCTGCAATTCGGCGATGCGGCTCTGGTAATACTTGATCGCATCAGTATAGGCGGAGGAGGCGGTCAGATACTGCTTTAGCTTACCATAGGTATAGGGCAGGAGCAGATAGGACTCATCCACAGACAGGTCGGTGGACTTTTTCTCTTTCAGCATGGTGATCGCATTTAGCGAGCCGATAAAGTCCTCCTGGTTGGCGGCTGTCAGGGCGATACCCAACAGGGCCTTGTTGGTATAAGGACTGTTGAGGCCGACATTACGGAACACATCGCGTGAGTTGCGAAAGTATTCCTTGCGTAGCAGGGCATAGCCCAACACCAGATTGAGACGATCAACCATGACATCCTTGACGTGACTTTGTGGGTTTTTCAACAAGTCAGTGATAATGATATGCGCATCCGTCCACCAGTCCTGGCGGATATAGGCCACGGCCGTATTGAGTACGGCGCTGGGGTAATAAATCGAATTCTTGTTGATTTGTTTGTAAACAGTAATAGCCGCGCGGTGTTTTTTCTGATGTTGCAAAATAGTGCCGATCATCAGGCGCGCATAATTGGCATTTTCTACTGATAATTCGTTGATAACGTCGTCCAGACGTTCCTGTGCCCGTAGCCAGTCCTTGCGTTGCATAAAATACCGGGCAAACTCAAATGAGATATTGGAGTTGGCGGACTTGCCTGCATCGCTTCTGGCAAGTTCGGCGATGTGTTTTGCCATGAGCCAGTCATTATGATCGAGCAGCACGGTCATAAGGGGGATGACATCTACCGCATCGATATTATTGGTGATCGCGGCAAGATTGTAGTGAATCAGGGCCAGGGCGTGTACCGATTTGCCAGACCGGATAAGCTCTGTCACCTTGGGTTTCAGCTCACCGGCGGTTTTGTATTTCTGCAAAGGCAATTTATTTTGCGTGACGATCTGTTTGTAAAAGGCATCACTGAACTGCTGGAACCGGCTATCCAGCGATTCCAGGGTATCGGTCCTGGTGGTGGCGGCCATCGGGCTGGAAAGCGGACAACCGAGCAGGCAGAGTGAGAGCAGGATGGTGCGCAGGCTGCGGTTTCCTGTTGTAAAACAACGTTTCAAAAATAACTCCCCAAATACACTCAATACTATACTAACTTGACGACGGATCGGTTGTGTTCCGATCCGCAGCCATTCCTTCATTTTTTTGTTCTATCTAGTGTACTTAACCGTCACCAGATTGAAATGTGATGCAGTTAACTGATCTCGTAGCTTAACTCACCATCTTCGGTTACCCCGACATGCACCTGCGGCATCCCTCCGGCGGAGGATATCTCATAGGTGAAGTCGCCTTCGTCCGTTACCCCGACGTGTATCTTGCTGATGCTTTCACCGTTACCCAGACGTGACAGGCATTCTGATGCCATCTCGGGCAACATGCTGCGGGTCAGGATGTTTTCGATGTTACGCGCCCCGGTGTCCACTTCCTGGCTACGGGCGACGATATGCAGCATGACATCTTCATGGTAACTAAAATCAGCATCATAATGTTCGCGCACGCGTTTTTCGATACGGCGCATGTTGATCTTGCAGATCTTCAACAGGTCGTCGTCGCCCAGCGGGTAATAGGGGATGACGGTGCTGCGGCCGAGGAAGGCCGGTTTGAAATACTTCAACAGGTGCGGACGGAAGTTATCCATCAGTACATCCGGCGTGGGCAGTTCCTCGCTGGCGGCGCACATGGCGCGGATGTGTTCCTCACCCGCATTGGAGGTCATGATGATCACGGTATTGCGAAAATCGATGTCGCGGCCTTCGCCATCCTTGATGGTGCCCTTGTCGAACAGGTTATAGAAAATGTCCTGTACGCCGGGGTGGGCCTTCTCCATTTCATCGAGCAGTATCACGCTATAGGGCTTACGGCGCACGGCCTCGGTCAACACACCACCTTCGCCATACCCGACATAACCGGGGGGCGAACCGAGCAGCATCGAGACCTTATGCTCCTCCTTGAACTCGGACATGTTGATGGTGGTGATGTTCTGTTCGCCGCCATACAGGATGTCGGCCAGGGCGAGGGCGGTCTCGGTCTTGCCGACGCCGCTGGAGCCGACCATGAAAAATACACCGATGGGTTTGCGCGGGTCGGTCAGACCGGCGCGTGAGGTGCGGATGTTTTCGGCAATGGAGTTGAGCGCGTGTTGCTGGCCGATGACCCGTTCACCAAGCTTCTCGCCGAGTTTGAGGATCGACTGGATCTCATCGGAGACCATCTTACCGACCGGGATGCCGGTCCAGTTGGCCACCACCTCGGCGATGGCCTGGCTGTCGACGTTGACCTGGATCATCGGCTCATCACCCTGTAGCTGTTTGAGCTCATCCATCAGTTTACGCAGTTCGGTCTTGATCTTGTCACGCTCGGCATCGCCGAGGGCCTTGGGGGCATCCTTCTGTTTGCGCGCCTCGTCGGACAGACGGCGGGCATGAAAGTCGTCCTCGATCTGTTTTTGCAGTTGATGGATCCGGGCGACCTGGTCCTTTTCCTTTTCCCATTGCGCTTCCTGTTCGACGAGGTGTTGTTCGAGTTGGGCCTTTTCCTCTTCCAGCTTGAGGATACGCGCCTCGCAATTGCCAAGGGTGGCATTTTCGCGCTGCAGGGAGGTGATATTGGTTTCACACTGGCCGATACGACGGCGGGTGTCTTCCACCGCGGCCGGGGTGGCGCTCTGGCTGAGGGCGACGCGGGCGCAGGCCGTATCCAGCAGGCTGACCGATTTATCGGGCAGCTGGCGGGCGGTGATATAGCGACTGGAGAGGCGCACGGAATCGACAATGGCCTCGTCCATGATGCGCACGCCGTGGTGGCTTTGCAGCATTTCGGAGATGGCGCGCATCATATTGATGGCCT
>JAHEDB010000110.1 GCA_024641465.1 Chromatiales bacterium
TTTGCAGCGGCCTGCCGGAGATGGTGGATAAGACCTGCGACCCGCAGAATGCCCTGTTGCTATGGCAAAATTATTTTGCCCGCGCCCATTTGCCCGTGCTGATCCTCAACTGGGTGGGGGACCGCATGGAGATGGCCAACACCCTGGAAGGGCGGACGCCGTTCCTGTCCAAACGCCTGTCCCGTTTTATGTTTCACCAGCCGGACCACGCCCTGGTCCACGGCCTGCGTGACAAGGTGATCTTGCGTCGCACCTATGCACGCCGCTTTCCGGCTGGGTTTGCACAGACCCCTAAAAAACAATTCAACGCCCCGTTTCTGGATGCGGCCAGTCTGGTGGAGACCTACCAAACCGATGGGATCTTTGCAAAGACCGGCCTGACGGACAACCGCGTGTTGGGCGAGGTGTTGCAACAGGCGGATCGAATCAGCACTACCCAACCCTATCTGGCGACACACCTTAGGACGGTCTATCAGACGGCCATTTCCCTGAGCATCGTGCACGCTAGTCTGATCGGAAATACCCCCGTGCCCCGGGACCCGGCGCTGGAGGCGCATTATCTGTCCCGGGGTGGGGCGGTTAAATAAATCCTGGATGTTGTGATGACCGCAAGTCAATCTGCCAGCCCGCAAGCACTGACCCAGCAGGTAATTTTTATCACTCATCAGTTGGGGATGTATCAGGCCGAACTGGCCCGGGTGCTACATGTCCAATGTCCCGAAGTGGGTCGGTTGGGGGCGGGGCAGGCCGCGCTGGAGGCGGGTACCCGCGCCTGGGATCAGGCCTGCCTGTTTATTGATTTTTACCAGCGCCTGTCCGACAAATTACAGGGCGATGAAGTCTCCATGTATCACTGGTTACGGGCGGAAAACAGCGGTTTGGGTGGGGTCCCCCTCCTGCTGATCATCGATGATGATCGGCTGGAGGAGGTGGTTAGATTTCTGGATTCTGATATTGTGATCCGGCGGGTGAGATAATTCTGATAATCAGCCGGACAGGGAAATGATAAAAATACACAATAACATTGTTCCGTAGATGAGTATTGAAATTGAATGCACTTTCATGGTGCTGTCCTTATTTTATTTGCCGTGTACCCGCACTATCGGCTGACTGGAAAATTTCCTTTAGCGGTTCGTTGCACGAATCTGTTTATTCCATAAATCAAAATAAGGTATCCTCATCCGATTCAAAAATCGTAACCACAAAAGATACAACTGTCGTTTTCAGGCAACATGTCGCAACAGGAAATACACTTAACATGAAGGCAAATGAATTAAAGAAAGGTACGGTCTTTCAGGTCGAGGGTCAGAACATTCTGGTCAAGTCTGTCCACGTCCAATCACCCTCGTCACGCAGTGGTAACACCTTATATAAAGTGAAGGGGCAAAACATTGCGACCCGGCAGAAATATGAGCGCAGTTTCAAGGGCGATGAAGTGGTCGGCGAGGTGGACTTTGCACGGCGGCCGGTGCAATGGTTATACCGTGATGCCGATGGCTGTACTTTCATGGATAGCGAAAGTTATGAGCAATACATCGTGCCGGAGGAGTTACTGACAGAGGAGCTGCCTTATATCACCGAGGGCCTCGAAGGTCTGTACGCCCTGATGGCGGACGATGTGTTGGTAGGAATAGAATTACCCCCCACCGTGGTGATGGCGATCACCGAGTGTTCGCCGGGGATTAAGGGTGCCTCCGCCTCGGCCCGCACCAAACCCGCCACCCTCAGCACCGGCCTGGTGGTGCAGGTGCCGGAATATCTGGCACCGGGGGATGTGGTCAAGATCAACACCGAAACCGGCGAATACATGTCGCGCGCAAATTGATATAAATCAACGTGAATATTCAGCATAAACCCTATTCTGAATCCTGTGACCAGAATCGAGCCCCGATCCTTGCGGTTATCGAAGGGGTGTTGGCCGACTGCCGGGCGGTACTGGAGATCGGCAGTGGCACCGGCCAGCATGCCGTGGCCTTTGCTCGTCAGCTGCCACACCTGGTCTGGCATACCAGCGATTGCCTGGAAAACCATGCCGGGATCCAGCTATGGCTGGATGAGGCGGGGTTGAGCAATGTCAGGTCACCGTTGCGCCTCGACGTGTTGCAAACCGAATGGCCGAATATCGAAGTCGATGCCATATTTACCGCCAACACGGCGCACATTATGGACTGGCAGGCCGTGCAGGCCATGTTTGCCGGGGCGGGTCGTCTGTTGGCAAACGGTGGGCAATTTTTGATGTATGGGCCGTTTAACTACGGCAACCGTTACACCAGTGACAGCAACGCCCGTTTCGATGAGTGGCTCAAGGCACGAGACCCCCTTAGCGGGATTCGGAATTTTGAAGATCTGGCCAGACTCGCCGGCCAGGTCGGAATGGTTTTGAAAAATGATTATGCAATGCCGGCCAATAACCGTATATTGCATTGGCAAAAGTGTTAGCTCAGGAGACAGCATGAAATCTATTACGTTATCAATAATCAGTATCATTATCACCGCATTGTTCAGTCTGTCCGCCATGGCCGCAGAACCCAAGATACCGACAGGGCATCCGGCCATGCCGCAGGGCGCCGGTGATCCAGGTGCGGCCAAGGTATATGGCAAGGTGGTCGAGACCATGGATGTCGAAAATTATACCTATGTGCAAATCAATAACGGCGAACAAAGCTATTGGGCGGCCGGTCCCAAGACCAGCCTGAAAAAGGGCGCAATGATCGCCATTGAGACGCAAATGCCCTTTACCGATTTTGAGAGCAAGGCGCTCAATAAAAAATTCAAGACCATTTACTTTGTAAATCGATTCATTACCGACCAGCCGGGCCAGACTGCACCGGCCACCGCGGCGCCTCATGCCGATCTTGCAAAACAGGATAAGCCTGCCGCTCTTAAGTCTTTCAAAAAGGCGGCGGATGGTAAAACGGTTAGCGAGATTTTTAAACAGAAGAAAACCCTCGCCGGTAAGGCGGTACGGGTTCGCGGTCAGGTGGTTAAGTATACAGCCAAGGTTATGGGTAAAAACTGGCTGCACATCCAGGATAGCAGTGGCAGCGAAAGGCTGGTGGTGACCACCGATCATGACGTCAAGTTGGACGATGTGGTATTGGTAAACGGCACCCTGGCGATCGATAAGGACCTGGGGTATGGCTACGTCTATGAGGCCATTATCGAACAGGCCAAGGTCACCGTTGAGTAGCCAGGATATAGAAGGGCGGCTGGAAGAACTTGAAACCCGGCTGGTCTTTCAGGATCAGGAACTCCAGGCCCTGAATGATGTCATCATTCGGCAACAAAAGCAGATCGATCGACTGGTGGAACAAGTCAGTGTATTAAAAGACAAGCTTCAGGACATGGCCCCTTCGCTGGTGGTGGCGCAATCGGAAGAGACGCCGCCACCGCACTACTGAATCATGTCGATACGATCACCCTGATGGCATCCAGCCGCAGGGCGGTGGAGTCGAGCAATTGATCGAGGGTCCGCCATTCGTTTTCAAAAAAGTGGATTTCGTCATCCCGTACGTTGGGATTCACCTTGCGTAAGGCCTTGAGACGATCGATCTCCGTCTCGAGGGTCTGCCGGGTCTGGCGATGTGCCTCGGCCAGGATCGCCGGCGCCTCGGCCTGCGCCAGTTTTTCACTTTGGGTAATCATCTCACGCAACACCTCTTCCTGGGTACGAATGACCTTCTTCGCCGTCTCAATATCGACATGGATGCGTGACGTGTTAATCAGCTCGTGTGTCAGGACGGTGGAGTAATTCTGGCCGGTATGATCGCTCACCATACGCACCGTGCTGGCAGGTAGATAACGGCTGGCCTGGAGTTCGAAACTGGAGGCGGCCTCCAGCAAATAGACGCACTCAATAAACAGCTGGCCGGGCTTTATTTTACTGTGGCGGATCGCGGTGAGCGCGGTGTTACCGGTTTCCTGTGACAGGACCATGTCCATGGCGCCACTCACCAGCGGATGCTCCCATGTCAGGTAGTGCATATCCTCATGGGTCAGGGCAATGTCGCGATCATAGGTAATGGTCATCCCGGCTTCATTCAGTGCCGGAAACGGCTGTTGCATGTGATTGCCGGGCTGGATGACCAGGCTCTGGCTGGTGTGTATCTCGCTGTCTATATCAAAACAATCAAACACCGCCTCAAGATAATCGGGCAGCAGTAAATTCTGATCCATCTCTATGGCACGTTGTTGCAGGGCACGGGCGATATGTGCCCGGCAGGAATTGTATTCCAGGAGGATATCCCGGCCCTTGTGGAGGTCTTCGTTCAATTGTGTGTGGATAGCGATCGTCTTACTCAGCAAGGCCTGAAATGCCTCGCTGTGGATATCCCGAGAATGCAGGAAGCCATTTAGTTCGGACTCGAGCTGTACAAAGACATTATGTCCGGCCGGGCAGGTGTGCTCAAAGGCGGACAGACCGGTGTGATACCAGTGGGCCATTACTGCCTGGGCACTGTCTTCCAGATAGGGGACGTGGATCTGAATGGTATTGCTCTGGCCGATACGATCCAGCCGACCGATACGTTGTTCCAGTAGGTCGGGATTGAGCGGCAGGTCAAACAGCACGAGGTGATGAGCAAACTGGAAATTACGCCCCTCACTGCCGATCTCGGAACAGACCAGCACCTGGCTGCCGGATTCCATGTCGGCAAAATAGGCGCCAGCCCGGTCCCGCTCCACAATCGTCAATCCCTCATGAAACACCGCCGCATGGATACCGGCACGGGTGCGCAGAATGTGTTCGATGTCCAGCGCTGTATCCGCGCTGGCGGTGATCACCAGTACCTTGGCGGGTTTGAGTGTCTTGAGTTTATCGATCAGCCAGTTGATGCGGGGATCGATGTCAGACCAGGGAGGCGTGACAACTTCATCACTGACCTGATAAAGAATTTCCGGACAGAGCAACAGGCGAGGGTTAGCCAATGTGTCGCCGTTAAATGCCGCCAGACAATCGGCATAGGCGCTGGGCAGGGGCAGGGGATATAACTGGGCCAGTCGTCCAGGGAAACCCTTGACGTTGCTGCGCGTGTTTCTAAACAGCACCCGCCCGGTGCCGTGGCGATCGAGTAAATGTTCTACCAGATGCAGCTTGGCGTTCTCATATGCCGGGTCATTCACCTGCAAAGAGCGGACGGTATTGAGCAGGTCTCGATTATCACCCTCACCGAAGGTGCTCTGTAGTACCGCGTCCGATGCGGGACTGAGAGCTTGATCCTGCATGAGCTCTTCCACGGCATGGGCGACCGGTGCGTAATGTTTTTCCTCTTCGATGAAACTGGCAAAGTCAGGGAAGCGATCCGGATCCAGTAGCCGCAGGCGGGCAAAGTGGCTCTCCTTGCCCAGTTGTTCGGGGGTGGCCGTCAACAACAGGATGCCACGGGTCTGTGCCGCCAGACTTTCAATCGCCCTGTATTCGGGACTGACGTGTACCTCTGACCATTGCAGATGATGGGCCTCATCGACAATCATTAAATCCCATTCACCCGCCAGGGCCTGTTGCAGGCGCAGCGGGTTATTCACTAGAAAACTGAGACTGCACAGCACCAGTTGCTCCGTCAGGAAGGGGTTTTCTGCCTGGTCGGAGTTGTCTTCCAGCTCATCGGTTTGATCCAGCTCAAATGAGGCGCAACGTTCTTCATCAAAGATGCTGAAATACAGATTAAACCGCCGCAGCATCTCCACCAGCCACTGATGGACCAGTGAATCCGGTACGATGATCAACACCCGGCCGGCGCGCTCGGTAACCAGTTGTTGGTGGATGATGAGTCCCGCTTCGATTGTTTTACCCAGACCGACCTCATCCGCCAGTAACACCCGCGGTGCATAACGATTGGCAACTTCATGGGCGATGTATAACTGATGGGGGATGAGGCTGGTGCGCACCCCGGTCAGGCCGCGCAGATCGGAATGGGCCAGCCGGTTCCTGTGGCGCAATGTCTGGTAACGTAATTCAAACCATTTGTCCTGATCGATCTGGCGGGTGAGCAGGCGGTCCAGCGGCCGGTTTAACTGAATGAAATTATCCAGTTGGCCTTCGTCGATGGTAGCCGGGCTACCATCCTGTCGGTGTCCGGTATACGTCAGGATACCCTTGTGCTCCGCGACGCTGGTAATAGACAAATGACCGCCGCCATGGGTGGCGACACGGTCGCCGCTGGTAAATCTGACGCGAGTCAGCGGGGCGGTTTGCTGTGAATAGACACGGGTTTCACCAGTGGCCAGAAACAGGATGGTCACGGTACGGTGATCAACAGTCAAAACTGTCCCCAGTCCCATGTGTAATTCTGTTTCGCTGATCCAGCGCTGACCGGGGATGAAATCGTGCACTACTGACTCCTGTTCGGCTTGTATTAGCCCTGCAAAATGAGCGCGCTATAGTAGAGGAAATAACCAGCCAGGATCAATTGAAAATCGGCCTTAAATTAAAGCACTCGAGTGTTATATCCGATATCAGTAACAGTGCTAAACCCATATATGTCACAAACCGTTACAAAAAAGGAATTTTATGGCCAACACTGAGTACGATTTTGCCACCGGCAAAATTGTTGACCTGGACAACCGCAAGGCGATCATTTTGATCAACGACTCGGCGGATGCCGAGCCGTTGGTAGCGTTATTACGCAAGGCGCGTTACCGCATGTTAGGTCTGACCTCAGATAGCGCCGCGGCCCTTGAACTGGTGCGCAAACACAAGATCGGCGTGATCTTTATTGATACCGACATTCCCGGTATCGATATCGATGACATCCTGGTTCATCTCAAAAGGCGATTTCCTGCCTTTAACGCCATTCTGGTTAGTGGCCAGGTATCCAAAGATGCTCTGTTCTTAGCGACAAAGCTCGGTGCAGTCGGTTATTTAGCCAAGCCTTTACAGGAAGAGGCCATCCGCCGCGGTATGTCACGGGTCGTTTTGTAAGATTATCTTTCCCATCTTAAATAAATCTACTTGAAATCATATTGGTTTTTTGGTTCACTATGCGCCCTCCAGGGCCGTTAGCTCAGCTGGTAGAGCAGGA
>JAHEDB010000111.1 GCA_024641465.1 Chromatiales bacterium
GAAAGGTGAAATGGTGCGTGGGACGCACCCTACGCTATGATGTCACTCCGCGTTTATTTTTCGGCCTCCACCAAAACGTCCAACCCGTGTAGGGTGCGCCCTGCGCACCGAAAGGTGAAATGGTGCGTGGGACGCACCCTACGCTATGATGTCACTCCGCGTTTATTTTTCGGTTTACACCAAGGCGTCCGACCAGCCAGGCAATACTTGAGGCAATCAACCAGGCCAGCAGCATGGTCACCACGGTGTGACTCAGGAAATGATCGCCGATCAGCATTTTATAAGCCCCGCTACTCCAGCCAATACCCATCGCAGTCAGCAGTGCATAGCGCCGGTTGCGCGGCGTCTTGAATAGAAAAAACAATGACAGCAGTGCAAAGCCGCCACTGGCATGACCGGCCGGGTAACAGCGCATCGGCTCGGCCTGATGGAACCCCGGCGGATAAGGCTCAAATAATTTGATGTGCGGATAGGTACCGCTATAGATCAACAGGTCTCTGGGGCAGGGCATATTGGTCCGTGTCTTCAATTCACCCACCACGGCGGGCACCAGGATCGCCGTCAGCAACACAACCCACAGCCCCTTATGGTAACGCCTGACTCGCTCGGTTTTGCGAAAAAAGACCAGTGCCACAAACACCAACAGGGCAAACACCACCAGCAGCACCTTCAGTCCATCATACAGGATGAACTTCAGGACCGGTTCATTCCTGTCCAGCAGCCAGTGGTGTGTCGCCGGGTTATAAAAATAATTCTGGACGGTTGTATCGAGATGGCTGAATTCAAACAACATCAAACACAACACCAGGGCAATAACCGTGATGAGCAAATTATTTTTTATCATTGGCATGATTTGTTCTTATCATTTGGTTTAGCCGGTATGGATAAGGATCTTCATAGACCCGAGTAGAAAATCCGATGCAATGGCTGAAATTTTCGCAGATGCTGCACAGGCCAGGCCGGTGGTAACCCGTCGACAATGACTATCATTCGCTGTTAGAGATCGACCAGACAGGCCGTCTTTGTCTATCCCTAACCGGGACCGGCCACGCAGTTAAAGGGAAAGGGGGGCAAGTCACAAAAGAGCGACTCCCCTGATAATCAGTTCAGGGATTTATGGCTTGCCCGTAAGCACCCTGTTATTAACTCCGGGACTCCTTCTTGGCCTTTTTCGCGGCCTTTTTTTCCTTCGGTGTCATGGCCGGTTTTTTCTTGTCTTCTTTGTTACTTTTTTGCTCTTTACTCATACGCTTATCTCCTGGATATGAAGGGTGAATAGTCTCCATAAATTAATATCGGTATTCATCTTGTCGGGCAGTCACCCAACAGGAAAATGATAGGCCAAAACCCGACCGATTGCGACTATGCGCGTTTAGGCGTCTGGCGAAACCTGATGTGAAAACGTCGGCGGCAACCGTTCAAAACGTGACAATAATTCGTACACCGCCGGCACCACCAATAAGGTTAATAAGGTCGATACCACGACACCGCCAATAACCGCCATCGCCATGGGCGCGCGCAGTTCGGCGCCGGGACCGAGCGCCAGGGCCAGGGGTAAAGCGGCGGCGATGGTGGCAAACGAGGTCATCAGGATCGGCCGCAGCCGCACCGGACAGGCCTCCAGCAGGGCATCACGCACCGACACCCCGCCCCGCGCCCGCACCTGATTGGTGAAGTCCACCAGCAGGATCGAATTCTTTTTGACGATCCCCATCAGCAGGATCAGGCCAATGAAGCTGAAGATATTCAGCGAGTGGCCGAACAGCCACAGGGTCAGGATCGCCCCAGAGATACTGAAGGGCAGGGCCATCAGCACTGTGACCGGGTGGATAAAACTGTTGAACTGTGAGGCCAATACCATGTAGGACACCACGACGCCGAGCAACAGCACGAACCACAGACTGGCGAACGATTCCTGAAAGGCCTGCGAACCGCCGGTAAACACCGCGTGATAATCCGACGGCAGGACCTGCTGCGCGATGGCGCGGGCGGCGCTCAGCGCCTCCTGCTGGGACTTACCGGTGGCGATATTGGCGAAGATCTTGATCGATCGCTCGCGTGCGTTGCGATTGATCTGCGCCAGACCGACGTCTTCCTTGATCTGCACCACGTCCGCCAGACTCACCAGTTCGCCGCGATTGTTCCGCACATACAGTTGCTTGAGTTGCTCGGCCTGTTTCATCTCACTGTCAGTCATGCGCACACGCACATCATAACGATGCCCAGCGGAGGAATATTGCGCCGCCACCACGCCGCCGACCATGGCGTTCACGGTCTGCGAGATAGACTGGATACTCACGCCCCGTTCGGCCGCCTTGATGCGGTCCGGGATCACGCGGATCTCGGGCTTGCCCAGCAGATAATCGTCATCGGTATCCGTGACCAGATCGGTGGCGTCAAGTTTATCTTCAATGGCCTTGGCGTAGTCGACCAGCTTGCCCCAGTCACGCCCCTGAATACTAAACTCCACCGGGAAACCGCGTGAGGCGGTAAAGCCGCGTTGCGACAGGTCCTGAAGCGAGGCCTTCAACTTCAAGGCCTTCAGCTCCTTGCGGACGATACCCATCAGCTCCTGCTGACTGAGCTCATGCCCCACCTTGGGATTGATACCACGCTCGCCCTTGGGCTTCATGCTGATGAACATATTGAACAAATTGGACTGACCACCGGTGCCAAAACCGCCGACGGCGACATACACTCGCCGTACCTCCGGGTGCGCCAACAGCACCTTTTCGGCCTCCTTGCACCGGCCATCAGTGTACTCCAATGAAGCATCGATGGAGGTCTGGGCGCGGACGATGAAGGTGCTTTGATCCTGCACCGGCATGAATTCCTTATTGACCAGCCGCATGGTGCCAATCGAGACGACAAAGAACAGCAGCGAACCGCCCAGCATCAGCCACGGGCGCCGCAGGGTGAAACCCAGGGTGCGGCGATAGACCACGGCCAGCCAGGTAAAGACACGGTTGGCGACACGGCCGACCCGGGTATTGTGACTGCCCTTTTCGACAAACTGCGAGGCGCGCATTGAGGTCAGGGTCAGGGCCTCCAACAGGGAGATCAAGACCGCGGCGGTCATGGTGACGCCGAACTGAAAGAAGAACTTGCCGATCACCCCGGTCATAAAGGCGACCGGCAGGAAGATGGCGACCACGGCGAGGGTGGCGGCCAGCGCCGCGAAGGTAACCTGGCGGGTGCCATTGAGTGCGGCCTCAATGCGGTCCTCCCCCATCTCCTGATGGCGGACGATATTCTCCAGCACCATGATGGCGTCATCCACCACGATACCGATGGCCAGGCTCAGGCCGAGCAGGGTAAAGGTGTTGAGGGTAAAACCAAAAAAGTACAGCACGATGAAGGTGCCGATGATCGAAGTCGGGATGGCCAGCAGGATATTCAGGGTCGCGGTCCAGCTACCCAGAAACAGCCAGCACACCAGCGAGGTCACCATGGCGGACATCAGCAGGGCGAACTTGAACTCGTTGACCGAATCCTCGATAAACTGGGTGGTGTCGAAGTTGACGTCGATACCCATCCCCGCCGGCAGCTGTTTGGCAACCTGCGCCATGCGCGCCTTGACCGCATGCGCCACCTCGACGGTATTGGAGCCGCGCTGTTTGCGGATACCGATCCCCACGGCGCGCACGGTGTTGGCGCGCGAGATGCGCCGGACATCGTTGAGGCCGTCTTCAATGCCGGCCACCTGTCTGAGCCGGATGCGCGAATAGACAGGTTGCCCGCCGCGTTGACTCAGGACGATGTCACCGAACTCGTCTGGCGTGGCGGCCTCGCCCATGATCCGCACGTCATATTCCTTGCGCGGCGTGGTGATCTGGCCGGCCGGCAGTTCCGAGTGTTCGGCCTTGATACCGTTGAGCACATCGGTCACCGCCAGGTTGTACTGATTCAACTTTTTACCATCGACCCACACCCGCAGGTTCGGATCGACATAACCGCCAAACAGGATCTCGCCCACTCCGGGCAGGGAGGAAAAACGATCCTTGAGGGAATCTTTTACATAGCGCATCAATTGCGGCAAGGAATGGCGATCACTGGTCACCGCCATCCACAGGATCGGCTGGTCCTCGGGATTGGTCTTGCTGATCACCGGCGACTCGAGGTCGGCCGGCAGATTGCGCTGCGCCCCGGCGACCTTGGTTTGCACCTCCTGCAGGGCATCGGCGATGTTGCGCGTCAGGCTAAACTCCACCGTCACGGTGGCCGCGCCATAGCGCGTGGTCGAGGTCACGTTCGTCACACCCTCGACGGTCATCACCGCATCTTCGATGATATCCACCACCGTGGCCTCGACGACTTCCGGCGCTGCGCCGGGGTAATTGAGGTTGATAGTCACCACCGGGAAGTCGACATCGGGGAGTTGGCTGACCCCCATGCGCGAGGCCGATAACAGACCGAATACGATCAAGCCGGACATCAGCATCCAGGCGAACACCGGTCGACGAATGGAAATGTCTGACAGACTCATGGCTTTGATTTCATCACAGGCAGTTGGGCGGTCGAGGCCAGCAGTTGCAGGTAGGCGCTCCTGGCATTGATGCTGGCGCGGGCCAGGGCACGCTGATTTTGCTGATACGCGGTGAGCGCCTGGATCACTTCCAGATTACTCACCAGACCGAGGCCGTACTCACGGCGTTGCGCCTGATAACTCTTGCGCGCCGCCTCGGTGGCATTCTGTAGCGCCTGCTCCTGGCTCACTGCAAGACTGACACTCTGATAGGCGGCGCGAACCTCCTGTTCGGCGCGGCGCAATATCTGGCTCTGGGTCAGCTCCGCCTGGTTGCGCTGCGAACCGGCCTCGCGCACCTTCGACTGCACGCTGCCCCCGGCATAGAGCGGCACCGTCACCGCCAGTTGCACATCCCACTGTGAATCATTCAGGTAACCGGGGCGTTCCAGATAATAATTGGCATTCAGATCCAGGCTCGGCAGGTGCCCGCCACGGGCGACGGTCATGCCCTCGGCGGCGGCGAGCAGGCGTTGCGATGAGGCATGCACATCGGGGCGGTTACGAATCCCATCAAGATACGTGGCTAAGGGCGCGAGTTTGGCAGGTGGCGCGGCAGCATCGATCAATGGCGTTGCTGCATCGAGGCCGCTTAAAAAGACCAGCGCCTCGCGCGCCACATAGAGCTGACCGCGCAATTGTTCGACCGTCGCCAGCAGGGTGCTGATGGTGCTTTGCAGATTCAGCAACTCACTCTCCCGCGACCGGCCGATACGAACCCGCGCGCGGATATCCGCTTCCCGCTCCCGGTTGAGGCGGATCTCCTCGTTGTAATTAGCGATGTCGCCTTCCAGCGCCAGGATGGTATAAAAATTTTGCAGCACATCCTTATAGAGCAGGAGCTCGGCATTGCGATAATCCTGCTCCTGGGCGGTGAGCAGATTGCGACTCTGGCGCAGGGCGGCGTATTCACGCATACCGCGAAACAGCGGCTGGTTGAGGGCAATGCGCGACAGGTTTTGTTGATTGAGGGTCGTGGGGGTCTGCGGGCTGCCCGAAGGCAAGGGGTCCTGACGGGTATAGGTGGCGACGCCATTGATGGTCGGCAGGAAGGCGGAACCGGCCTGCTCATAGCGTTCCTCGGCCTGGTGCACCTGCTCCATCTGGATGGCGGTGGATTCGCTGCGTTGCAGGGCTGCGGCATAGTAACCCTCAAGGGTCATGGCCTCGGCTGCCAGGACATCGGGGGGCGTCGCGATATTGAGGAATACGGCCAGCAGTGTGGCTATCCCCGGCAATACCCTGTCATACCCCATACTACGCACCCGTCTTCGCCATCAGTGAGATGGCGCAACTATATCGCCGCCGAGGAAGTATGTCGACGTGCCGGGAAAATTAAAACCAAGGAATAATTTCAGGCTTAACGGAACTCTTGCCGATGTCAGGTCTGTACCGCTAAATATAAGTATATAAGCAAATCCCTTGCCCGGACTGGCCAGCCCCGAGCGGACCGAACAACGGATTTAGCTCTCGATTAACATCCGGGTGATCAGGCTACGAATATACCCCGGTTCAAATGGCTTGTCGGCCAGGGCCGATACCCCGGACTGACGGGCCGCCGCCAGACGCACATCGTTTTCCTCGCTGGTGACCATCAAAATCGGCACACTCGATTGCAGCGTCTTGGTGCGGATATGCTCCACCAGCTTGTCGCCATCCATTTCCGGCATGTTGTAATCGGTAATTACCAGGTCAAAAATATGATCGTTGAGGATGGGTATCGCATCAACACCGTCCGCCGCCTCGGTGATATACACCAGGCCCATGCTTTCCAGTACCTTGCGGATATGCTTGCGCGCCATGGAACTGTCATCGACGATCAACACCCGCAATTCTTCCGCCAGTTGTTCATCCAGCTGGAGTTCATGTGGATCGATAAACTCGAGGGTGGCATTGAGGGCCGCGCGTAACTGTTCGACCGTAAAGGGTTTGGGCAAGATCGCCACCGCCCCGGCCTGACGGATGGGGTCGAGGGCGCGAAAGCGGGTTTCACTGGAGATCAGCATAAAGACGGTCGTTTCAAGTTGCGGATCCGTACGGATACTATGAACCAGATCCGTCCCCGTCATATCCGGCAGATAGAGCGCACTGATCACCAGATCAGGCGGCTCGGCCTTGATGGCCGCCAGCGCCTGCGCCCCCTCGGTGAAATAACTCACATACTGCACACCCTGCTCATTCAAATAGCGGGTAATCAGTTTTTGCTGTGCTTGTGACGGTTCGACCAGGATGACGGTTAAATCCGGTAATTGCACACTCATGAATATCGACCTGTAATGGCACTATTCTTTTGTATATCGACCGGTTAGCCCCTTTTATGAAGAGGCGGAGGGACATTAAACGTCCTGGTCTGCCATTTTCTTAAGGGGAGAATATAAGCAGTATAAATCTCAGGGCCAAAAAACCGAGTAAGCC
>JAHEDB010000112.1 GCA_024641465.1 Chromatiales bacterium
AACAACAACTTACACAGGACAGGACGGACGTATGGCATAACAGGCTCCTTGGCTGCCAATAGAATCTATATTAGAATTTTCTAATATATGGACCGATATAGCAATATTCAAGCGACAAATCGCACACCTGGGCAGGGGATCCCACCAGCCTTACTATCCTGCCCTGAGTGTTCGGTCCGTTATGACGTTAAACCTTCAGACCGAATCCAGGGTCAACTCAATTCCCGACCCTGGCCGCACTTAAGAATAGCAAACAATCCGCGCGCTTAAACGTGGCATGCCATCCATAGAGTGCAGGCCATCAGCGGTTGGTTTTTTTGAGTTCCTGATTCTTTTCGTAGAGCTTTATATATTTGTAAAAATTTGTTGCCATGTGAGAAAAGGCGATGACCAGCCCGGCATAGCCATCGAGAAAGCCGCGCTTCAATACATAGGTACGAAAGAAGGAATAAGCACCGTTGAGTATGGCCTTGAGGGGCGAGGAATATTTACGCCCGGCGTTGTCTTCGGCAAACAGGGTCGAGTAACGATCCAGCTTGATGATGAAGTCGGTGATGGTCATATAACTGTAGTGCTGCATGTTGCCCGGCCCCAGCTCTTGCTTGTGCATGCCCTCGTCGAGGATGTTCTCATGCACAAATTTTTCATTAAAGCGCGTTATCCGTTTGTTGTAGAGTCGCTTGATCTTCTGATTGTTCCAGCCACAGTGGCGTATCGGGATATCGCGGTAATAGGCGGTGAAGTTGAGGATATAGATGGTCTGCTCGTCGAGCGCCTTGCTCTGTAGCGTGGCCAGCAACTGCGCGTCAACCACCTCATCGCTATCGACGATCAGGATCCAGTCGTGCCGTGCGTGCGAGGCGGCCTTGTTCTTGGTCGGTCCAAAACCGGTGAACTCACCCGGGACCAGATTCACATTGGAAAATTCCCTGGCAATCTCGGCGGTGCCATCGTCTGAACCATTGTCGTAGACCACTACGTCATCGAACTCACGCAGCGACTCAAGGGTCTTGCGAATGGTGCGCGCGCCATTCTTGACGATCATCACGGCGGATATATTCATGCAAAACTCTTTATGAAGGTCTTGTAGCGATATTTAAACAGCTTACCCAACGAGAAGATGGAGCTGGGCGAGGTCAGGCGATCGCCCTTGACCCGATAGATCAGGCCTTTCACCCCGTCAAAATTCCGATTGATGCCGTTACCGATACGCATGGTGTATTGATAGTATTTTTTTGCGGCCTGTAAAACCTCGTCATTATATCTGCCAAACGGAATGATAAAGGTATCGACCTTGATATTCAGTTTCTGCTCCAGCACCCGTTTTGATTCACCCAGCTCATACTCCATGTCCACTTCGTCCTCGACCAGATTGCTATGGGTATAACTGTGCGAGGCGATCCGCACCAGACCACTATCAACCATCTCCTGTAATTCAGGATAGGTGCAAAACGAGCCATGGGTCCGGTAATTATCTGCTTGATAAATTTCGTCGTGCTTGAGAGAGAGTCGTTTGTCCGCTGCCAGATTGGTGGCCTCACCAATAAACTTGACCGGTACACCGAGCATGGCGCGCAGTTTAAATTCCTTTAATAGCGGAAAGACATAATGGTAAAAATCAAAATAGGCGTCATCAAAGGTCAGGCAGACATTGGTTGACGTATCCGACAGGGTATCACCGGGCAGGACGCAGTGATAATGGTCCCTGATATAGGCCAGATGTTCACGAAACAGTGACATCTCATTCGACAGACCCAAGTCATCACTGTTTATATGATGATACATCACAACCATTAGCATAGATATTTCCTTAACAATCGGATCGCCGCCGCCCACATATCCGCAAAAGTATAATCACCCCTGTGGCTGAATACCAACCGTTTTTACATCGACCGGGATGAGATAGAGACAGCGGCTGCTGACCGAATGCACTCATGCGAATGAGTATGAGAAGGGACTCGATGGATAACGGACAATAACAACTCAGGTTTTAAATTCACCGACGATGTTATTCAAACGCGTCACGAGTGAGGCCAGCGATTCACAGGTCCGGCTGACCTCATGCGTCGAGTTTTTTGAAGCCTCCGCCGAATCGTTGATGAGAATGATATTTCGGTTGACCGTCTCCGCCACGCTGCATTGTTCCTTGCTCGCCGCCGCAATGCGGGCATTCATCGCCATCACCACCCCAATCGCACCGGAGATCTCGGCCAGGGCCTCGGCGGTTTTTTCCGTATACTCGACACCCTGCTCCGCCTTTTTGTGGCCCCGCTCCAAAGTCTCGACCGCCCGCTCCGCCCCATCCTGCAGGCGGTTGATGATATCGGCAATCTCTTTGGTCGACTCCTGGGTGCGCTTGGCCAGGTTACGCACCTCATCGGCCACCACCGCAAAACCCCGCCCCTGGTCACCGGCGCGCGCCGCCTCGATCGCCGCATTGAGGGCCAGCAGGTTAGTCTGTTCGGCGATATCGCTGATCACCGAGAGCATTTTACTGATGTTGTCGGTTTCCAGTTTCAACTCACGCATGACCTTGACGGATTCAGACACCTGCCCGGCCAGATTATCCACCGCCCCCATGGCCTCCACGGTGACGACCTTGGCTTCATTACCCTGGTTATTGGCCGCCTCGCTGGCCGCGGCCGCCTCGTCGGAGTGGCGCATGACCTCGGTCGAGGAGGCCGCCATCTGGGTCATGGCCGAGGCCACCTGGCCCAACTGGTCGCGTTGTTGCTGCATCCCCGAATCAGTCCCGCGCGAAATAGTATTCAGATTTTCAAATGCCGTGGTGAGTTCGGCGGATTGGCTATCGAGTTCACCGATCACCTGCCGCAGGTTGTGCACCATGCGATTAAAATCCGCTGAAATGTCGCCCAGCACATCGTGACTGACCAGCTGATATTCCTGACTGAGGTCTTTGTTACTGACCGCGGCGGTCAGCACCGACAACTGGCGGAGTTTTGAAATCAGGATCAGCCTGACCAGCAGATAATTGACCAGACCGATGCTACCACCCGCCACCAGACAACCCAGCACAAACCAGCCATACAGACCGGCTTTCCACTCGACAAAAAACTGCGCATAAAAAGGGAATATCAGACCGACACCAAGCCCCAGTCCGATGAAGGACAGAAAAAGTCGTCGCAAAATACTGGGGGGAAAACGCTGACTCATATAGGTACCCGAAGGTTAAATCTTGCTACATGCAAAATCACGGCCTGTTTTGGCAATAACGCTTAAGGAAGGTCTGACTAATTCGTTATTCCGGCGAAGGCCGAAATGACGGGAAATGCATTAATCAAAGCCTCCTTAAATGTATATCCATTCTATTTATCGGCTTCAAATTCAGGATCTGTAAAAATAACCGTGTTATTTTTGCATATAATTTTTATCCGGCCAGGTCGCCGGCAACAGGGCGACTACCTCAGTTAACCTTGAAACGCCCGACCAGTTCGCGCAGAAAACGCGATAAATCGCAAAGCTCCTTACTGGCCTGCGTCACCCCCTGCGCCCCGTCCGAACTTTGTTCGGCCACCTGGTTTATGGAGATAATATTGCGATTGACCTCTTCGACCACGGCGCTTTGTTGCTCGGTCGCTGTGGCAATCTGGGTATTCATGTCATTGACCCGCGAGATGGCCTCGACAATCAGCGCCAGCGACTCGGTGACCGCGGCCACATCCGCCTTACCCTCGTCGGCCCGCTGTTGGGCCTTTGCCATCACCTCAACCGCATCGTTCACCCCGGTATGCAATTGCTCGATCATGGTCTGGATCTCATTGGTCGATTCATGGGTACGCATCGCCAGGGTCCGGACCTCATCGGCCACCACGGCAAAGCCGCGTCCCTGGTCCCCGGCGCGGGCCGCCTCAATGGCCGCATTGAGCGCCAGCAGGTTGGTCTGCTCGGCGATCCCCTTGATCACATCCAGCACCTTACCGATATCATCACTGCGCGCCACCAGTACCTGGATCACCTCCGCCGCATTGCCCACCTCGGTACGCAACTCATCCATGCAGTTGAGGGCCTCGGTAGCGAGATGGTTACCTTTGCTGGTCTCGGTATTTGCCGAATGGGTGGCCTCGGCCGTCTGTGTCGTGTTCTTCGCCACTTCCTGGGCTGTCGAGGTCAGCTCAGTCATGGCGGTGGCCGCCAGTTCCGTCTCCTGGCGTTGCTGTGTGACCCCGCGTTCCGCCTGTGCGGCAATGGTGGAGATCTTGTCCGTTGATTCCGTCAGGTGTTTGGTCCCTTCAAAAACCTCCTGGATGATATGCTGAAACTTGCCCAGCATCTCATTGAAGGTCTTGCCGAGTACGCCGATTTCGTCGCCATTGTTTACCGGCACCCTTCTGCTCAGATCGGCATTTTCCTCAATATCGTGGACGGCTCGACGCAGGCTATTCAGCGGTTTGATGATCACGCGGTAGAGGATGAAATAGATAATCCCACCCCCCAGGACAAACAGACCCATATACATCCCGGCCAACACAAGCAGATGGTTGAATACCTGTTTATCGATGGCCTGGAGTGAATAACTGATCCGCACCGCCCCCAGTATGGCCCCGCTTTGTACCTGATGACAGCCAAGACAATTGGTGCCGCGGTTATCTTCGCTGGCGACAATCGCATTGATCACCGTCAGGACACGCCCCTTGTCCGTATCCGACAGCTCGAGCACATTCTGGCCGGCCAGGGCGCGTCGGTCGAGGGCATCCATGGGCCGGTTTTCATCACCTCCGGCACCGTATAATTTGATGACATTGTCATGGCGGATAATACGCGCCTCGACAATCCCCGGCCGGGATAGCACCTTTTTGCGTAACAGCCCCCTGTTCGCCATCGAGCCGGTGATCATCATGGTGTTTATCCCATCGAAATAGGAATCCGCCGTGTCCCGTGTTTGCTGTTCAATGAGCTGCAAGGCCAGATCGGTTTCATTGCTGACCGTCAGGTACATGACCGCGGCCACTACCTGCAGGGTCACGAGCGCGATACCAAGATAGACCTTGAGTGAAACAGACAGATTGTTTATTACAGCGCTTATCGCCATACGCAGTGCAGCCCCACAGACTTGATGGTGTCAACAAATGGTTATTTTTTATGCAGCTTTTATAGCAATCCCTGGGTTGTTTAGCGGCAAAAGTCCTTATACCTTAATGAAATACCGTTGTTTTCATTTTATTCCGGCCTGTATAAGCGAGGCATTCCCAAGTACAATCAGCCGATCCTTTTTCAACCAACAGTTTGAGACAACATGGCGCAATATATTTATACGATGAACCGGGTGAGCAAGGTCGTCCCGCCCAAACGTTTTATCCTCAAAAATATTTCCCTGTCCTTTTTCCCCGGCGCCAAGATCGGCGTGCTGGGGCTGAACGGTTCCGGTAAATCCACCCTGTTGCGCATCATGGCTGGGGTCGATACCGAAATCGACGGTGAGGCCCGGCCGCAGCCCGGCATCCACGTCGGATACCTGCCGCAGGAACCGCAACTCGACCCCAACAAGGACGTGCGCGGTAACGTCGAAGAGGCCCTCGGTGAGATCAAGCACGCCCTGACCCGACTCGATGAGGTCTATGCCGCCTATGCCGAGGCTGACGCCGACTTCGACGCCCTCGCCAAGGAGCAGGCCGAACTGGAAAACCTGATCCAGGCCACCGATGGCCACAACCTGGATCGCACCCTGGAGATCGCCGCCGACGCCCTGCGCCTGCCGCCCTGGGATGCCGATGTCACCAAGCTGTCCGGTGGTGAACGCCGCCGTGTCGCCCTGTGTAAGTTACTACTCTCCAAACCGGACATGCTGTTGCTCGATGAACCGACCAACCACCTCGACGCCGAATCCGTCGCCTGGCTGGAACGCTTCCTCCACGACTACCCCGGCACCGTGGTCGCCGTGACCCATGACCGTTACTTCCTCGACAATGTCGCCGGCTGGATCCTCGAACTCGACCGTGGCGAAGGCATCCCCTGGGAGGGCAATTACTCCTCCTGGCTGGAGCAAAAGGAAAAACGCCTGGAGATGGAACAAAAGTCCGAGTCTTCCCGTAGCAAGGCCATGAAACAGGAACTGGAGTGGGTGCGTTCCAATGCCAAGGGCCGCCAGGCCAAGAGCAAGGCGCGTCTGGCACGGTTTGAGGAAATGGCCAGCAAGGAACACCAGAAACGCAATGAAACCAATGAGCTGTTCATTCCGCCGGGTCCACGGCTGGGTGAACTGGTGGTTGAGGCCAAGGACATCAAGAAGAGTTTTGATGACAAGCTGCTGATCGACGGCCTGAGCTTCAACCTGCCACGCGGTGGCATCGTCGGCGTCATCGGCCCGAACGGCGCCGGTAAGACCACTCTGTTCCGCATGCTGATCGGTCAGGAAAAGCCCGACAGCGGTGAATTGCGTCTGGGTGAAACCGTGCAACTGGCCTACGTCGATCAAAGCCGCGATGCACTGGATGGCAAAAAGACCGTGTGGGAGGAGATCTCCGAGGGCCATGACATCATGACCATCAACGACTTCGAACTCAATTCACGCGCCTATGTCAGCCGCTTCAACTTCAAGGGCACCGACCAGCAAAAACACGTCGGTACCCTGTCCGGTGGTGAGCGCAATCGTGTGCACCTCGCCAAGCTGTTGAAGAGCGGCGGCAACGTGCTGCTGCTCGACGAACCGACCAACGACATCGACGTGGAAACCCTGCGCGCCCTGGAAGAGGCGATCCTCGAATTCCCAGGCTGCGTGGTGGTCATCTCGCATGATCGCTGGTTCCTGGATCGCATCGCCACCCACATCATGGCCTTTGAGGGCGACAGTCATGTGGAATGGTTCGAAGGCAACTATGAAGAGTACGAGGCCGACCGTAAACGCCGCCTCGGCGCCGAGGCCGAACAGCCGCATCGGTTGAAGTACAAGAAGCTGGA
>JAHEDB010000113.1 GCA_024641465.1 Chromatiales bacterium
TTGGTTATTTTTTTATCTCTACTTAAAAAAAACCTTGGCGTCCTTGGCGTCTTGGCGGTTAAATAATTTTTATGAATACAGAAGAACTCCAGGCCTATCGCGCCACGCTGAAGTGCAGTTTTAAGGACCTCGATGCCGTCTTCGAAGACTGCATGACCGAGGCCCTGGCACTGTTGTCCGCGCAGGGCGTCAAGGATTACCTCAAAGGTGCGTCGCTGGTCTGTATGATCGGTCGCGGCTTTGATCCGGTGCTGGTCTATCTGGAGGAAATGCCCCAGGTCGCCAAACAGCTCGGTGAGTCGACACTGTCGCTGGTCTCGCAAACCGTTTGGGACCTGTCGCGCAGTCCCAACGGTGCCGCCATCCCGCCCTTCCTGCAAACCATCGCCGAGGCCGCCCGTCGCCTGGGTAGTGAGGAACTGCTGCGTCACTACATCGAGATCCTCAAGGACATGATCGAGCGCACCACCAGTTCCATTCATGGCTTTCATACCACCATCCCCAGCCCTGGTCTGCCTGACCTGCTGCAACAGGTGCCGTATCTTTTGAATAACCTGTCACTGGAAGGTTTCAAAAACTGGATCGACTACGGTATTCGCAATTACTCCGACCACCCGGACCGGCAAAAGGATTATTTCTGCCTGCAATCGGCCGACAGCCGCGCCATTTTACAACGCGAACGGCACGGCACCCTGTTTATCGACAACGAACGCAAACTCGATCTGTACCTGCGCTGCCTGTGGCAGGATCCAGAGCACCTGGTGCCCTACGCCTCGGGCCTCGACGATTTGCGCGCACCTGTGCCGTATTACGACGCTTACGGGATCCGCGTGCCGGATGTGTATGATGATGCCAATGAGGTCCCCGGCATTGATCGCTATCGCGCCTTATTGGCCCACATCGCCGCCCACCGGCGCTGGACCACGGCGATCATCGCCGATAACTTCAGCCCGTTTCAGCGAGTCGCCATCGAAACCCTGGAAGACTCACGGGTTGAATACCTGGCGATACAACAATACCCCGGCCTGCGTAAGTTGTTCCTCAGTTTGCACCCCAGACCCGCTGAGGATGCCTGTCAATCAGAACAGGAATCCTGTATCCGGCATCGTCTGGCAATGTTGTCCTACGCCATCCTCGATGCCGACCATCCGTATCAAAACGCGGATATTCTCGAATATCTGGCCCGTTTCCACGAGTTGATGGCGGACCCAACAACTGCGACCAAAGATATTGCCGATCTCGCCATCTCGTTTGTCGCCAGGACGCGTCGCCAGTCGGACCAACTGCCGAGAGTGCACTTCACCGATACCGTCGTCGATTACCGCGATGATAACCGTCACATGTGGCGCTTCATCGAAGAGGGCGATGAAGAGGAGATGTTCGAGGAGAAACGCAAGCTGGATCCGGAGGACCATGAATTCGATGGTCTGCCGCCGCGGCATTACCCAGAGTGGGATTACAACAGCCTGACCTATCGCCCCGACTGGGTCAGCCTGTATGAAAGCCTGCACCCGGCCGGCAACCCCGCGGATATCGACAAGCTGCTCGACAAACACGCCGGGCTGGCCAAACAACTCAAGCACATTCTCGACCTGTTAAAGCCGCAACAGTATGTGCGCGTCCGTTATCAGGAAGAAGGCAGTGAACTGGATCTGGACGTGGCGATACGCTCGCTGATTGATTACAAGGGCGGCGCCCAACCTGACCCGCGCATCAACATGAGTCACAAACATGATGGTCGTGACATTGCCGTGATGTTGCTGCTCGACCTGTCGGCCTCGCTGGCCGACACCCCGGAGGGCTGCACACAGACCATCCTTGAACTCAGTCAGGAGGCGGTCGCGCTGTTAGGCTGGGCGATCCATCACCTCGGTGATAAATTTGCCATCGCCGGTTTCTCCTCCAACACTCGGCACGAAGTCCGTTATCAGCACATCAAGGGCTTCAGTGAACAGTGGGGTGATTCCGTCAAATCGCGCCTGGCGGCGATGGATGCCGGTTACTCAACCCGCATGGGCGCCGCCATGCGTCACGCCGCCCATTACCTGGGGGCACAAAAGGCCGACAAGAAACTCTTGCTCATCCTCACCGATGGCGAACCGTCCGACATCGATGTCAATGATCAGCAGTTGCTGATTCAGGATGCCCATAAAGCCGTACAGGAACTGGATCAGGATGGGATCTATACTTATTGCATCAACCTGGACGCCAACGTCCGACCGGGAGAAGATGATTATGTCACCAGCATATTCGGCAATCAGTACACCATCATTGACAAAATTGAGCGCCTGCCGGAAAAGCTGCCCAAGCTGTTTATGGCGCTGACAGGCTAAAATATATTTAACCGCCAAGACACCAAGAACGCCAAGGAAAATATTTTACTGGTATGCTTTGCATGGGAAGAAGTAAACCTTAGGGCCCTGGTCGAAATAATGTTTACATTCGGCCGCACCTGGGCCATCACTGCTGTGTTGCGTTTCTTGCTAAGGACCTGGCCATTAGCTGCGAAACGCGTCTTGCATTGATGGCCCAGGCGCACCCTCGGTGTTGACAACTTTATTTCGACCAGGACCCTTAACGAATCGGGTAAGCTGTGCGATGAAGAATATTAAATTGATTTCTTGGCGTCCTTGGCGTCTTGGCGGTTTAAAGTTATTTAATTTATATCCCGGCACCTTGACGGTTAAAACGTTTACATTATGAGATCAAAAAACATCATCACTGCCACCATTGAATTTTACTTCAAGGGTAAAAAATTCAGCCCCTCGCTGACACTTGAGCTTGATCCGTTTATGCAGTCGAACAGCGGCATACCCGATCTCTATCAGTTAATCGCCGCTGAAAATAATATTGACCTTTACTCCTATGAATATGAGATATTGCAGGCAGAACCTGTTCTCATCAGTGCTGCGCAAGGTTTGGTGGCAAATTATATTCACGACGGCATGTTGGACAACACTGCCTTTGAACAGGCCTGGCGCGAACAACAGGTGAAGATGACTATCCAGCAGATTATCGAACGGCATGGACTGAACACGGTCATCCGGCAATACCCTGCCTTGGAAGCTGCCCTGCTCGATGTATTTGCTGCAGGCCAGGAGTCTCAAGGCTCCGAAACTATTTGAAAGACACCAAAATATTAAACCGCCAGGACGCCAAACACAGCAGGATAATATAATTATTTCCTTAACAAAAACTTGGCGTTCTTGGCGTCTTGGCGGTTAAAATAAATTTATGCAGGAAACCATCATAGACTTCATACGCCACGGCCAGCCCGAGGGCGGCAGTATCTACCGCGGACACGGCGTCGATGACCCGTTGAGTGAGCTGGGCTGGTCGCAGATGTGGACTGCCGTCGGCGATGCCGCCCCCTGGCAACAGATCATCAGCTCGCCCATGCAACGCTGTCGGGCCTTTGCCGAGGCGCTGGCAGAAAAACATAAGCTGCCACTAACCATAGATGACCGCTTCAAGGAAGTTGGTTTTGGCAGTTGGGAGGGCCGACAACGGGCTGAACTCAAAAAAAACCACTTCGAAGAATACGACGCATTCTATCGTGACCCCATCAACTGCCGCCCGGCTGGGGCCGAGAAGCTTGACGGATTTATGCAACGAGTCAGCGCGGCCGTTGACGACACCATACAAAAATACACCGGGAAACATTGCCTCGTGGTCGCCCATGCCGGAGTAATCCGTGCCGTGGTCGCCCACGTTACCCATGCTGCGCCCATCGGGCTGTATCGGATCCAGGTGAAAAACGCCGGTATCAGCCGCATTCGCCATGGCCGTTACGGCAGTATGCTGGAGTTCCACAACAGCTCGATGCGTGAATCCGTATAGCGCACGGCTCATTCCATCTATACAATCCGACCATGCTCACCAAACCCGAACTCGATAAACTCCGCCAGGACATCATCGTCCGGTCAAATATGCGCGATGTGCCACTGACCCTGCACAGCACCTGGGGTATTTTTTCGCCGCGGGAGGTCGATGAGGGGACGGAACTGCTATTAAATTATATCGAGGTTAATGAAACTGATGACTGCCTCGATCTGGGCTGTGGTTACGGACCCATCGGCCTGACGCTGGCAAAACTTGCACCCCAGGGTCACACCACCCTAGTCGACAAGGACTTTGTCGCCGTTCAGTATACGCAGAAGAATATTAAACTGAATAACATACCCAATGCCGAAGCCTTATTGAGTAACGGCTTTGAGCAGATCCGCGAACGGCGCTTCGATATCGTGGTATCCAATATCCCCGCCAAGGTGGGTAACGAAATGCTCAGCCTGTTTCTGCATGATGCCTATACTCAACTCAAGCCCGGTGGCCGCTTCTATATCGTGACCATCAATGGGTTGCGTGACTATATGAAACGCAATTTCAAGGAAGTCTTCGGCAACTATGACAAATGCAAACAGGGCAAAAATTACACCGTCGCCATGGCCCGTAAGGACTGATTAGCGCGCCGGTATCATTCCGGCATATTCTGCAATTCCACGCCCTTTTCCGCTGCCAGCTTTTTCATGTGCTCATGATGCTCCTTGCGATAGGCCTCCCGCTCCTCATGGGTCTTGAGACTGCGCATTTTCTGCCGGTACACCTGGCGTTCAGCCGGCGACATTAACTGCCAGCCATAAATCCGATCATTCTCCCGTAGGCGATTCCGTTCTTCCGCCTTGTCATTCAGCCTTTCGTGCTCCTGCAACCGCTCTTGCTGCATTTCCCTCTCTTGCACATGCGCCTTTTCAGCAGACCAGAGATAGCTTGGCATTAACAGAAACATGGCCACGCTGCTCACAAACCATTTTCTGGACATGGTATTACCTCGCTCGGTGAATATTCAGTTGCAACATCTGGCATTACTTAAGTTAATCTACCGCTGGATGGGAATAATCACATTGACCTATCGCAACTGAACCCGACAAAGGCTTAGAGCATCGATACTCTTGCCGCCATTTCTAATGTTGCAGGCTCGTCCACAACACCATACCGGCACCTGGCTCAGCCTGAAGCCATTCAGAAAGCGATTAACTGTTGATATGTAACCGCGTTCACATTAACATAGATAAAAGTAAGGGTATAATATTATCCTGTTTAACTGATATAATTGCCCGTACTTTTATACAACCTCTCCTAACTGGTAATTCTGGCATGAGTGCTGACAGTAAATTGGGCATTGCACGATAGGGAAATCTGAAGAATGTTTCACCAAGTTCGTAAAATTATTGGTCCCCAGCTGGTGCTGGCCTTAACCGGCAGTTTGCTGACCTGTCACGTCGACGCCGCGACCGCCTCACGACCGGGCGGATCGGGGATGACCTGGATGCGTACCGCGGACACCCTGTATAACGGTGAGCTGGTTATTTACGATCAACTGGGTGTCGATAGTTACGTCATTCTCAACTCCAACCTGAATGACTTTGATACCTTTAATAGCCTGGGTGTCAATTATGGTTTGTTTGATCCGCTGGAACTGGGTATCCAAACAACCTACATGACCAACGATCAGCACAACACCGCCGGCATCCGCAGTTATAAGGGGATCATCAAACTCCGGCTTCTGGGGGATAAGGACAAAGACGGTTATGCGGTGACCGTTTCCAGTTACAAAACTGCCTCCCCGACTGACGTCGCCAACAAAATCGGTTCTGGTTCAACCGAGGACGGCACGGAAATCAATGCCAGTTATTACGGCGAAGATGTCAACGTCCACCTGACGTTCGGCGCGGCGACGGCGGACTCAAAATACTATTCACCCGATGTGGTGTATTACAGCGTTGAAAAGCAGTACGCCAACCTTGGTGTCGAATTCAAAGTTTCTGACCGGTTTATTTTTGGTATCGAAACCATTCAGGAGAAATCTGAAAACGTCGAATTTGACAAAAACCAGATCTTTGCCTTCAGCCTGCAATACAAGGCCAACAAGCACTGGGATTTTGATTTTGGCGCATCCTTCGGTGTACCGGAGGACCGCTCGGAACCGGCCAAGAGCTTCTATGTCGGATTCAATTATCGCCTGGATGAGCGCCGCGCACCCGCCGCCAGACGTTCTTCGCCGATCGAGACACGGGTTACCGAGAAAGTGACATCAATACCGGTGCCGGAATCTCAGCCAGAAGCGAAACCCACCTTCACCAAACAGCCTAAAGCGGAAGCAACAGTAAAACCTGCACCGAAAAAAAGCCGCGCCAGTCATAAGTTCAAGGTCACGATCAAAAATGCCACAGGCTCAAGCGCCACAGGCGAGCGAGTGGCTAATTTCCTGAGAGAAAAGGGCTATGCGGTTGCCTCGATCCAGTCTGTCGCACGCCGCAATAAAACGGAAATACGTTACCTCAACAAAAATTCACAACAGGCCCTGCAATTGGCCATAAAGCTGCCCGGCAATCAGGACCTGCGTAAAATGTCCAGCCTGGACAAAGGGATAGATTTCGAAATAGTAATCGGAAGTGATATGGTTCAAAGCATCCGCTGATACTGACGACTCAGTATCAACGGGATGGGCAAAAGGAATATCAGTTTGTAACTACTTGGTTTCCGTAAAAATGAAACTGTAGTCATTATTGTTGATATCGACCCTAACGCCAGAGTCATGGTTGTGCGTCGGGTCCTGTGTCAAACCATCGTCTGACAAGGCCTGTCTTCTACCTTTCTTACTATCGATCCAGGCAATCAGGCGGGGTGATCTGACCATCCCCAGAATAACCTCTTCGGCCAGGCGTCTGGCCTGATTAAAATCTACATTACAACTGTCTGCCGTAATACGAATATTATCCAAACTCATTTCTGCCATAAGAGAAAACCTCACTCTTGAGTAGTTAGCCTGATAATCGGTTGGATGATTATCAGGCTAACAAAAAATATACCACAACCTCACCTGACTATACGAGTTCTTGCAGC
>JAHEDB010000114.1 GCA_024641465.1 Chromatiales bacterium
AGGAACATGATAGCGACACCAAGAATGGCTTGGAGACACGTATTATGTCTCTAATACCTGACTTTATGGACTCGGTGAACGAAGTGAATTGGCGTGTTTTGGACTTTTTCAGGGCCGACTAGATAGAAGCAGGGAGTTAAGCAGGTCGGTGAAGTTTGCCTGATAAGAATTATGCACTGGCGGCACCGATAAAAATAATGAAAGTAGCATAGGTTGGTTGCGATGTTTAAGTTATGGGGTGTGAGGTTTGGGGTCTGTTTTATTCTGGCGATGTTGTCGACGGCGTGTTGTAAATGCCCGCCGCCCGGCGCCATTCCGACTGCGATGGATGAAGTCTATGTAACCCCCTTCCGGCTGACCACCAACGGCAAGGTCTATAGCATTGCCAAGGGCAGTGATGGTTCGGTGTATGCGGGTGGGGATTTTACCACGGCATCATTGCTATCCGGTTTCGGTCTGTACGTCGATGATTATCTCGGTTATCCCGACAATATGCTCTATCCGCCGATCAGCGGTGGTGTCACGGCTAACGCCGGGGTCTGGGCCGTGGCACCTGATGGATATGGCGGCTGGTATATCGGCGGTGACTTTACCTATGTGGGTAGTGTCGCGCGCAAAAATCTGGCGCATATCGATGCCTATGGGGAACTGGATCCGGACTGGAATCCCGGCGCAGACAATACGGTTGTAGACATGCACATGTATAACGGTCTGCTGTATATCAGCGGGATCTTTACCTCGGTGGGGGGGGAGACGCGTAAGGCTCTGGCCAGTATCAATAACCTGGGACAGGTAACGACCTGGAACCCGCTTATCAGGTATGTAAGCGGTGGCACGGAGTATGACCCTGGCGTCTTTTTGTTTGATCTCGTCGATGGTGTGATATACGCCGGTGGCGCGTTTAGTAGTGTCAACGGTGAGACGCGCGGCAATGTCGCGGCCATTGATGCCAACAGTGGCGCCGTGCAAGCGTGGCGTGTCGGTGTAACCGGTTCGGTTAACTCCATCAAGGTCAGCGGTAACACAGTTTACATTGCGGGTAATTACACCGACATTCTCAGCGGTGGCACAGTCAGTACGGGAATTTCAAAACTTGCCGCGGTGGGTCGCTCAACCGGTACCGTCAACACCGGCTGGAAGCCAGCCCCGGACGGTACGGTCTATGATGTTGAAGTGATCAATGGCGTGGTGTTTGCTGGCGGTGGTTTTGCCAATATTGGAGCTACACCGACCAGTCGAAACTATCTTGCCGCGCTGGATGCGACGACGGCCGAGGTAACGTCCTGGAACCCCGGTCCGAATAATACGGTTAACCGGCTGGCGGCGAATAGCAACGATCTTTATATCGGCGGTGCATTTACCATGGTTGGTGCAACGACGGTTGCCTATGCCGCCAAGATCAGCGGCGTCTATGGGTCGATATCGAACTGGAACATGGGCATCAACAATACTGCCTATGCCTTTGGCTTCGATGGTTACGGGGTCTATGTCGGCGGCAAGTTCACCACCGCCAATCAAATCACCGTGCGCGGTCTGGCCGCAGTGGGCGACAACGGTTCATTCAAGACCATGCCGGTGCTGGATGATGGTCTGGTGCGTAAACTGACGCTTGCCAATGATGTGTTGTATGTCGGCGGGACGTTCACTTCGGTGGGCTCCGTCGCAACCCAGAAGGCCTTTGCCCTGAACCTGGCCGACTCACCCGCCACGATCATGTCCTGGTCACCCAACATTACCGGCACGGCGGTATATAGCATCCTGGTCGATGGTAGCACGGTGTACCTGGGCGGTTGGTTTACCAAGCTGGGCGCCCAGACGCGCACCAATATCGGTGCGGTGGATGCCACCAGTGGCGCGGCGAACACCAGTTGGGATCCTAACGCCGACTCATTCGTCTACACCCTCACGCTGCACAACGGACTGGTCTATGCCGGTGGTTTTTTCAGCAACATCGGTGGCCAGGCGCGCAACCGCCTGGCGGCGCTGGACAGCACGGGCAAGGCGATTGCCGGCTGGAATCCCAACGCAACAGGCACAGTGGTTTCGTCCATCGTGTTTGATAATGACACGGCCTATATCGGCGGCGTGTTTACCAAGATGGGCAGTGAGTCGCGCGCCAATCTTGCCGCGGTCGATGCCAGTGGCGCGGTGCTGGCGTGGAACCCCGGTACGGATGGTGAGGTGGGTTCGCTCAAACTGTCTGGCGGTAAAATTTATATCGGCGGCGGGTTTACCACGGTCGCCGGTCAGTCGCGAAGGTATATCGCGGAACTGGATACGGCGGGGCAACTCGGCGCGTTGTCGCTGTCGATTGACAAGATCGTTTACACGTTGCTGATTGATGATTATATCTATGCCGGGGGTGATTTTACCTCCATCGGCGGGCAAACCCGCGGCGGCATTGCCCGCATCAACCTGTCGGGGGGGCTGCAATAATGTCTATCAAGCCCAACACTACCCCACGCGCAACACGCGTCATCGCCCTGGGTCTTTTATGCGGTTTTTCCGTTTCTGCTTTCGCACAATGGGTGCCGCGACTCGAAGATAGCAAGGATGGCTACCGTAAGCCGGATAGCGAGTTTAGCATCCCGGTGCCGTCGAACCTGAGCAATGAATTTCTCAGCCAGCTGGCGCTGGAACTGGATGGCGTGGATGTCACCGCCTTGATCCAGATGGTCAAGGGTCGCGCGATTTTTAAACCGGCCGAGCCGGTGAACTACGGCAAGCACATCTTGCGCATCGTGCAGTTGACCGCGGACGGTGAGATCAATGAGCTGGCCTACTGGGAATTTGAGGTCCGCCAGACCAGCGCATTTCGCGAGGCGCATTTTAATGCCGACGTCGACCTGATGCACACCCGACGGCTTGAGCCGCAGCAGGTCGAGGGCCAAAACCAGAACCAGAATATGACGGAAGGCTTTGTCGGAATAAACAGCAGCCTGGCCGAGGGTAACTGGCAGGGCGATCTGCGCATGAATACACTGGCCAATTCAGACAGCAGTCGCTTCGGCAATGAGCAGCATTATGATCTGGCGGATTTTTTGATCAGCTCAAAGACCACCAATACCACGACACTGCTGGGTCACCAGACGGTCAATCACGCCAGCATGGTGATGAACCAGTTCGGCAGTCGCGGCGGGTCGATACAGTACAATTCGGATGATCAACGCTACAACGCCACGGCCTTTTCCATGTATCGCAATCCGGTGCATGGCTTTGAGAAGGGCATGGGTGTCGCGACCGAACAGCCGAGTATCGATGGCATGCATGTGACTGCTTATCCTTCAAAGGAAGACCCGGGTAAATATTATGTGTCGATGGTTTATTTGCAGGGCAAGGATGCCACGCAGCAACCGTCCGGCGCCGGTTACAGTATCGAGGCCGCGCCGCAGGATGGTCGCGCCTGGGCGATGCAGGCCGAGGCGCGCCTGCTCGATAAGCAGTTGCGGCTGGGCACGGAGTATGCGAGCACGATGGTCAGTGCCAAGGCAACCAGCATGACGATCGATGACTACGCCTACACCACCGAGGCCTATTCGCGCAGCGATAATGCGTATGCCATGTATGCGGTGTGGAACTCGGCGCAAAATACCGGCGCGGAAATTCCCACTAACTGGAAGCTGGGTCTGGAACACCGGGTGGTCGGTGCGCAGTTTCAGAGCATTGCCAATCCCAATCTGCCGTTTGACCGGGACAGCTGGAAGGTGTTCAGCGAACTGAATCGGGGTGGCTTTGCCGTGCAACTGTCGGTCGGGACCGAGCATGACAATATCGAGGAAAGCATCGAGCTGCCGACGATCCAGAAAGATATCTACGCGATTAATTCTTCCTGGTCACCGGCGCTGAATTATGATGACAAAGGCCAGCCGATAGTCGGTCTGCTCGGACAGCAAAGCTATGCGGTGAATTACAGCAAGGAGACCCGCCGCCAGATCAAGGATGGTGTTGATTCATTCGCCCTGCCGGTGCGGGAGGAGATGGACACGGCGGGGGTCACGGGTAATTTTGCGTATCCAAGCTGGGGCTGGAATGTGGGTTACAATACGAGCTACTACCGCGACTTAACCGACCAGAACTCGGATAACATCGTGCAGGGCTCAACCCTGGGGGTCAATTTCCCGCTCGGTTCAAAGGTGACGCTGACCCATACCCTGCATAAGCAGGTGACCTATATTTGTGACACGGGTCTGCAAAGAAACGAAGCCAATGCCGCGCTCCAGCTGAATATTCAGTTTATTCCGGCAAAATTGACCACGGCGGTGAATTATTCCTTGAACGATGCCACGATGTCGGACGACTCAGTAGACAGCAAGACCGAATCCATGACCACCAATCTGACCTGGATCATGCGTGAGGCCAGGGAAAACCGTCCCGGTATGCGCTTGCAGCTGAGCGGCAGCCGTAACCGGACGACGGATCGAATTTTGAATGAGGTGTATGACTCGTCACAGGTCTTCCTGAGTTTTGCTATCGGGATACCGGTGCGATATTGAATACTATATTATCTGCAACAGGACAGAATGGGTGGACGCAATGAAGCATCTGTATAGAAAAATCCTCACCGGCGGTTTATTGATGGCGCTCGGTCTGTTGGGTCTGAATACCGCGAACGCGGGTGTATTCGACAGTCTGTCCGCCAGCCCGGCATCAAAGAATATCGCCGTCGGCCAGCTCGCGACCTTCTCGATCACCTGGTCCATAAACAGTGCGCATCCCGCCGCCGCGACCTTGCAACTTAATTCGGCAACCGATGGCCTGTCGTTCGAAGACGCCGAGGGCAATGTCCTGGGCAGACCGGTTACCGGCGCCTTCGCCAGGACCGCGACCTTGCAACAATCCGTCAGGCTCAACAGTACGTTTACCGAGACCGTCATCGTGCCACCCGATATCATCTTCAAGGCGCGGGAAAATCGCTCCAACCGGGTGGTGGTCAAGCGGCGGTTTACCGGCTCGATCCTCGAGACGGCGGGCAAGCCGCAGGCGATTACCGCGGCGGCGGTGGGTGTGGTTATGTTAAACATCTCGACCTCGTCGAGCCAGACCGAACTGTCCGTGGTCCGCTTCCGGCTGTCATTTGAAAACGGCCAGTTGGCAAGGACCATTAACCACAAGGACCATCTGACCGCGACGGCGGAAATTCAAACCCAGGGCACGGGTATCATTCGAGGCGTGTGGGAAGTGGCGGAACCGCCCAGCACCCGTGGCACACCGTTCTTCCGGCCCCTGAGCAATGTCAGCAAACAGGTCTCGGGTCTGGACTCGTTTGAACTGCGCAGCCCGGATCTGCCGAGTGAACAGGATGGGTTGTATCTGCTGCGTTTTCGTCTCACCGAGCCGGTGCTCGATAGTGTGCCGCTGATCCGTTATCAGACAAAATATTCCGACAAGGCCAATGCGGTGTTGCGCCGGATCGATCTGGGCAATCCCCCAGCCAGGGCCTATATGAGCAAGGGTATGGAATTTTCCTGGTTACCGATCCAGGAAGCGAAATATTATCAAATCGAATTTTTCATGAGCCCGGTCAGCGTCGGTGGAGAAGAGGTCAAGCCGGATCTCGACAAGGCGCGGCGCGTGGCCGGGATGCTGGTGCTGGGCAAGAACTATTCGCAGGCCCTGTCCGAGTTGACGCGCATGCATTTTAATTCCGGTTTCGATTATTACTGGCATGTGATCGCCATCGATGCCGAGGGCCGTCGCATGGGGCGCAGCGAGTTGCGCAAGATCGTCGTACCGTAGAGAGGCCGGACAGATACCGATGATGGATGATCAGTATGCGGCTATGCTGGCAAAAATTGCCGAGGGCAATGAATCCGCCCTGCATGAATTTTATGTCACCTTCGAGCGACCTGTGTATGCCTTTGCCCTCAGCCGCTTGCGCAATGAATTTGATGCCGCCGAGTGTACCAATGAAGTGATGATGGAGGTATGGAAGTCGGCGCACAGTTTTGCGGGCCGCTCCCAGGTCAGGACCTGGGTGCTGGGGATTGCCAACTTCAAGGTGCTGGATTGTCTGCGTCGGCGTAAACGCCATGACGCCGATGTGCTGGATAAGGAAACCATCGAAACCCTGGCCAATGATGACACGCCGATGCAGGATGTGTTGGGCGCACTGGATGATGCCGAGATCGTGCGCTTCTGTCTGGAGAAGCTGTCGGCCAGTCAGTCACAGATCATCCATCTGGTATTTTATGAAGAGTTGAGTTATCCGGAGATCGCCGTGATGATCGACTGCCCGGAGGGCACGGTCAAGACTCGGGTCTTTCACGCCAAGAAAAATTTAATGAACTGCCTGGCCAATCGCCTGCACTAATCTGTTGTAACACATGTTAATTGCAGACAGGAAAAGCGTATGAATCAGAACGAACAACACCCGACTCTCGAGTTGCCGTTTTATGTCAACGGCACGCTGGACGCGGCTGAACACAAGGCAGTCGAAGCACACCTGTCCGACTGTGAAGTGTGTCAGGCCGAGGTCAGCTTTTTGCAAGCGCTCGGTCGGCAGGTAAAAGATAACAATCATGTCAACGGTCCGGGCGAACTGGGCTGGGCACGGCTGAAAAAACAAATCCACGCAGAAAAACAAACACTCAGGCATAGCCCCTCGAGGTTTTGGCAAGCCGTTGCAGCGGTGGCCCTGCTGGCGGTTGCAATTCAGGCCGGTCTGCTATATCGCTACACATCGGTAACGGATGGCTATCACATGCTGGGTGTGGCCGATGCGCACCTGCAAGTGGCGTTTTATCCGCAGGTCACCGAGCAGCAGATGCGTGACATACTGAACGAGGTGCAGGTGCGCATTGTTGATGGGCCGGGTGCACTGGGCATCTATCGTATCGAGCTGGTAGGTGTGCCCGCTACGCAGGCCGCGGCGCGGCGCGCGGTGGTGCGGCA
>JAHEDB010000115.1 GCA_024641465.1 Chromatiales bacterium
ATGTTGTATCGGCATGGCCTGTCTAACTGGTTGCAATGGCGCGTCGTGGTCCTGATCGTGATGCTGGTGATTATTGTGCTTGGTCAGTTTGTCCTGCAACCCGTGATGGCCGAATTAAAGGCGGCTGGTTTGCAGGGGGCAAATGCCATCCGGTTCGGCCGCCTGCACGGCGTATCCTCGATCCTGTTTATGTTCAACAGCCTAGCAGGTTTAGCGCTAGTGGTTTTTGGATTATCTGGAAAAGAAAGCTAACCACCAAGGCACCAAGAAAAATAAATATTACTACTTGGTGCCTTGGCGTCTTGGTGGTGAAATTTTATTTTTATAAATTTCTAGGAAAAGTAATCACCGGCTCTTCTGCCGGGCGATAAAACGAGGCCGTGTGGCCGATGGTTTGTACCAGTTCACTGCGGGTCTGGGTGCAGATCTGCTCGATCATGGCGCTGCGTGCGGCCCGGTCGTCGGCATTGACCTTGATCTTGACGAGTTCGTGATGAGCCAGGGCATTGTCGATTTCCAGCATGACGTTTTCCGTCAGGCCGGCATTGCCGATGATGACCACGGGTTTGCGGGCATGGAGCAAACCCCGCAAATGGCGCTTTTGTTTCTCGTTCAATGGCATAAAATTACCTCATATTCAGGCAGCGGATCATACCACCTCATGGCGCGTTCAAAACAAAGTAAAAAGTGGTTAAAGGAACATTTTGACGATTTTTATGTCCAGCAAGCACAGAAGGATGGTTATCGTTCCCGCGCGGTGTATAAGCTGCTGGAGATTGACGACAAGGACCATTTGCTGCGGCCGGGTATGACGATTGTCGATCTGGGCGCCGCCCCGGGGGGCTGGAGCCAGATTGCCAGCCTGCGGCTGAAAGATAAGGTTCGGATCATTGCAACGGATATCCTGCCGATGGATGCCCTGGCCGATGTTGAGTTTATCCAGGGCGATTTTCGTGAAGAAGAGGTGCTAAATCAGTTACTGAAAAGCCTTGGAAACGACAGGGCTGACCTTGTAATGTCGGATATGGCGCCCAATATCAGTGGAGTGAAGGCCGTGGATCAGCCGCGGGCCATGTATCTGGCTGAGCTTGCGATGGACATGGCTCGAAAAGTCCTTAAGCCCGATGGGGTATTTCTGGTTAAGGTTTTTCAGGGCGAAGGTTTCGATGAATACCTGAGGGAATTGCGCAGTTATTTTAAGAGTGTTACTGTGAGAAAACCCAAGGCCTCAAGACCCCGTTCACGAGAGGTCTATTTACTGGCCAGAGCTTGCAAGCAGGCACTATAATAGTTTGAACAGCGGCATGGCCGCGTGAAAGTTGTAGAGGGATTATCTTGAACGATTTAACCAAAAATATCATTCTGTGGGTGATTGTCGCGGTCATCCTGATGTCTGTCTTCAATAACCTGAGCACTCAGAAATCGGAAACAAAAGTAGCCTATTCCGATTTTATCGAGAGCGTCAAACAGAGCCAGGTCACCGAGGTGCAGATCCAGGGGCGTACCATTTCCGGTACGACTTCGAGCAATTCCCGCTTTACGACTTTCAGTCCTGAAACGGATAACACCGCCATGATTGGTGATCTCATGAAACATGGGGTCAAGATCATCGGCAAGCCTATTGAACAATCCATCTGGACCCAGATCTTCATTTCCTGGTTCCCCTTCTTATTAATCATTGGCCTGTGGATCTTCTTCATGCGTCAGATGCAGGGTGGCGGCGGTGGTCGCGGCGCCCTGTCTTTCGGTAAAAGCCGGGCCCGTATGCTGGGCGAAGACCAGGTCAAGGTCACCTTTAATGATGTCGCCGGTGTCGATGAAGCCAAGGACGAAGTCGCCGAACTGGTGGAGTTCCTGCGTGACCCGGGCAAGTTCCAGAAACTGGGTGGCAAGATCCCGCGTGGCGTGCTGATGGTCGGTTCGCCCGGTACCGGTAAAACCCTGTTGGCCAGGGCCATTGCCGGTGAGGCCAAGGTGCCGTTCTTTACTATTTCAGGCTCCGACTTTGTGGAGATGTTCGTCGGTGTCGGCGCCTCACGTGTGCGCGATATGTTCGAACAGGCCAAGAAGCACGCGCCGTGTATTATTTTCATCGATGAAATCGATGCCGTCGGTCGTCACCGCGGCGCCGGTCTGGGGGGCGGGCACGACGAACGTGAACAGACCCTCAACCAGTTGCTGGTGGAAATGGACGGTTTCGAAGGTAACGAGGGCGTTATCGTTATTGCCGCGACCAACCGCCCGGATGTACTCGACCCGGCGCTGTTGCGTCCCGGTCGCTTTGACCGTCAGGTTGTGGTGCCGCTGCCGGATATGCGTGGCCGTGAGCAGATCCTCAAGGTCCATATGCGCAAGGTACCGATTTCCGATAACGTCGATGCGCGCATCATCGCCCGTGGCACGCCCGGTTTTTCCGGCGCCGATCTCGCCAACCTGGTGAATGAGGCCGCCCTGTTTGCCGCCCGTGGCAACAAGCGCCTGGTGGAGATGGACGAATTTGAAAAGGCCAAAGACAAGATCCTGATGGGTGCCGAACGCAAGTCCATGGTGATGAGTGAGGACGAGAAAAAACTCACCGCCTATCACGAGGCCGGGCATGCCATCGTTGGACTGTCGGTGCCGTCGCACGATCCCGTCTACAAGGTAACGATCATCCCGCGTGGTCGTGCACTGGGCGTTACTATGTTTCTGCCAGTGGAAGATCGATATAGCTACAGCAAGGAACGTCTGGAAAGCCAGATCTCCAGCCTGTTTGGCGGTCGTATCGCAGAGGAATTGATCTTCGGTCATGACAAGGTCACCACCGGCGCCTCCAACGATATTCACCGTGTTACCGAATTATCACGCAGCATGGTCACCAAGTGGGGGCTGTCAGAGCGTCTTGGGCCCATGACCTACAGTGAAGAAGAGGGTGAGGTCTTCCTCGGTCACTCCGTAACCCAGCACAAGAATGTATCGGATGAGACCTCGCATATCATCGATGAAGAGATCCGTGCCATTGTCGATCGCAACTATGAACGCGCCAACAAGATCCTCACCGACAACCTCGACAAGTTACACCGCATGGCCGAAGCCTTGATCAAGTATGAGACCATCGACAAGGAACAGATCGCCGATATCATGTCGGGTAACACCCCTCGTCCGCCGCAAGGCTGGGACGATCATCCGACCAGCGGTAGTTCCAACTCGAGTGCCGAAGGCAAGAGCAAACAGGATGGCAAGGATGAAGGTACGCTGGGTAAACCGGCGAGTGAACACTAAGCGGCGAGTGACGAGGCTCGAGGGATAAGGCCAAAAGGAAAATAACCTATAGTAGACGGCGGGCGATGCCCGCCGTTTTTATTTGCGGGATAGACCACATCTGATCATGTTTCTGAATTTTAAGCACACGACCCTCGACTTGACGCAACCCTGTGTCATGGGCATCCTCAACGTGACCCCTGATTCATTTTCTGATGGCGGCAGATTCAACTCGATCGAAGCTGCGCTGAAGCAGGCCCGGCAGTTGATTGCCGACGGAGCGGCGATCATCGATATCGGTGGTGAGTCCACCCGTCCCGGTGCCGCCCCGGTGAGCGAAAACGAGGAACTGGAGCGTGTCATTCCGGTCATAGAGGCCATTCGCCGTGAATCAGATATCCCGATTTCCATCGACACCAGTAAGGCACGGATTATGCTTAGTGCTATCCGGGCCGGGGCGAATATGATCAATGATGTCTATGCCCTGCGCGCCGAGGGTGCGCTGGACGTTGCGGCACAACTGGATGTGCCGGTATGTCTGATGCATATGCAGGGGGAACCCCGCACCATGCAGCAGTCACCGACATATGATGATTTGATAAACAATATAAAAGAATTTTTGTTATCGCGGGTACAGGCCTGTCTTGCTGCCGGGATCAAACGCGAACATATCCTGCTCGACCCCGGCTTTGGTTTTGGCAAGACACCGCAACAGAATCTGAGTCTGATCAAGCACCTCAACCAATTCGCGGATTTTGGTCTGCCCATGCTGGTGGGGGTTTCGCGTAAGTCGACAATTGGATATATACTTAGTAAAGAAGTGGATGAGCGTATATTTGGTAGTCTCGCCCTCACCACGATGGCGATCAATAATGGGGCATCCATCATCCGGGCGCACGATGTGGCGGCGAGCCTGGATGCCATAAAAATATGCCAGGCGTTAAAGCTGGCGCCGTAAGCTGCGAACTAAAAGGAAGATTTGATGACGCGAAAATATTTTGGAACCGATGGTATTCGGGGCAAGGTCGGTACATTTCCGATCACACCTGATTTTATGCTCAAACTGGGCTGGGCGGCAGGCAGGGTGCTGGGCGGGACCGACGGTGGCAAGGTCCTGATCGGCAAGGACACACGCATCTCCGGCTATATGTTTGAATCGGCCCTGGAGGCCGGCCTGGCGTCGGCCGGTTTGAATATTTATTTGCTTGGACCCATGCCGACCCCGGCGATCGCCTATCTGACCCGTACCCTGCATGCGAAAGCGGGCATCGTCATCAGCGCCTCGCACAATCCCTATTACGATAATGGCATCAAATTCTTTTCCGCCGAGGGCGCCAAGTTGCCCGATGAGGTCGAGCTGGCTATCGAGGCCGAGCTGGAAAAGGAGATGGTGTGTAATGATTCGGCCAAATTGGGCAAGGCCGTGCGGGTCAAGGATGCCGAGGGCCGTTATATCGAATTCTGTAAGAGCACTATTCCCTACGCCTCCAGCCTGAAGGGGCTGAAGATCGTTGTTGATTGTGCCCACGGCGCGGCCTACTGGGTTGCCCCCAATGTCCTGAAGGAACTGGGGGCCGAGGTGATTACCGTCGGCAATCAGCCGAATGGCCTGAATATCAATGACAATGTTGGTTCCACCAAACCCAATATGTTGCAAGAGATGGTCATCAAGGAACAGGCCGACCTGGGGATTGCCCTCGACGGTGATGCCGATCGGGTAATCATGGTCGACCACGCCGGCAAGCTGGTCGATGGTGATGAGTTGCTGTATATCATCGCCCGCGACCGCCAGTCCGAAGGCGCCCTGAACGGCGGGGTTGTCGGTACCCTGATGACCAACCTGGGGCTGGAACATGCCCTGACCGAGGTTGGTATTCCCTTTGGCCGGGCGGGTGTGGGTGATCGCTATGTCATGGAAATGCTCAAGGAGAAGGGCTGGATCCTCGGTGGGGAGTCCTCCGGCCATATCATTTGTCTGGATCGCACCACCACGGGTGATGGTCTGGTGTCTGCCCTGCAGGTACTGGCGGCCATGGTCAGACAGGGCAGAACTTTGAGTGAATTACTGGTCGGGGTGGCCAAATACCCGCAGATCCTGGTCAATGTCAGGATGGCTTCTCGTATGAATGTCTGTGACCAGCCGCCGGTCAAATCGGCCCTGGCCGAGGCCGAGGCCACGTTAAACGGTACGGGGCGGGTCCTATTGCGCGCCTCTGGCACCGAACCCCTGATCCGGGTGATGGTCGAAGGTCGCGACGCGCAAAAGGTCCAATCCGTGGCTGCTGACCTGGCCGAAGTGGTCCGGCAGGTGGTTTCCTGACATAACATCATAATATTCGGGCTAATTTCCCTCCCCGTGCATTGATTTCTGCCCGCTGCAAGGGTATTCTTTCGCGCTATTTTTAAGTCTTAAAGTATAAAGGGTGAGGGAGAAAACGATGCGAAAACCACTGATTGCCGGTAACTGGAAGATGAATGGTTCCCGGAGCGACAACAAGGCGCTGCTGGCGGGTATCAAGGCCGGCATAGCTAAAGCCAAGGTCGCGGAAGTCGCGGTTTGTGCACCTTATATATATATCCCTCAAGTCGCAGAACAGCTAGCCGGCACACCAATAGCCTGGGGCGGCCAAAACCTGAGCACCGAGGCCAAGGGCGCCTTCACCGGTGAAATCTCCGCTGCCATGTTGCTCGACTTCAAGTGCAAATACGTCATCGTCGGTCATTCCGAACGCCGCACCCTGTATGGAGAAGACGATGCCCTGGTGGCGAAGAAGTTTGCCGTCGCCGAGCAGGCCGGCTTGATACCGATCCTGTGTATTGGCGAGACCCTGGAAGAGCGCGAAAAGGGCATTACTGAGCAGGTGGTGGCCCGCCAGATCAAGGCCGCGATCGACGAAGTGGGTATCGCGACCCTGGGCAAGGGTGTGATAGCCTACGAACCGGTCTGGGCCATCGGCACTGGCAAGACCGCCAGCCCACAACAGGCGCAGGATGTACACGCCTTTATCCGTGGTCAACTGGCCGCTCACGATAAGGCCGTGGCGGAAAAAGTACGGATTCAGTACGGCGGCAGCATGAATGCCGGTAATGCCAAAGAATTACTCGCTATGCAGGATATTGATGGTGGTCTGATCGGGGGCGCGTCGCTCAAGGCAGAAGACTTCCTGGCCATCTGTACCGCTGCGGGCTAACCCAACGGAAGAGACAACAATGTTACACAACATACTATTAGTCGTTCATGTATTAATCGCCATCGGCCTGATCGGCCTGGTGTTGATACAGCAAGGCAAGGGCGCCGATGCCGGCGCCGCCTTCGGTAGCGGTGCCTCCGGCACGATGTTCGGGAGTAAGGGGTCCGCCTCTTTTCTGACCCGCACCACCGGCATCCTCGCGACCCTATTTTTTATCACCAGCCTGTCGTTGGCCTATGTCGCAACCCAGAAGGTCAAATCTACCAGTGTGGTCGATATGGTGCCTGCCCCTCAGAAACAGGTTGAGAAACCCAAGGGTGCACCACAGTCAGACGTTCCCGTCTCGGAGTGATAAACCTGACAAGCAGATGTGGTGGAATTGGTAGACACGCTATCTTGAGGGGGTAGTGGCGCAAGCCGTGCGAGTTCGAGTCTCGCCATCT
>JAHEDB010000116.1 GCA_024641465.1 Chromatiales bacterium
AAAGCGAAGCAATCGCGTAATGTGCCACCGGGCTTAAACTGTATATGAATTAAATCTTCGTGCCTTCGGGTCTTCGTGGTGAAAGAGTATTAAAAAGGTTCTATTGACTATGATAATCTCCATGATCGCCGCCATGGCCGACAACCGCGTCATCGGCATCAACAACAGCCTGCCCTGGAAACTGCCGAATGATATGAAGTGGTTCCGCCAGAATACACTGGGCAAGCCCATCGTCATGGGCCGCAAGACCTTCGAGTCCTTCGGTGCCAAACCCCTGCCGGGACGCACTAATATAATTATCAGCCGCGATCAAACCTATCAGGCTGATGATTGCATCATCGCGCATTCTATCGACGAAGCCATCAATGCAGCCGGTGAAGTAGATGAAGTCATGATCATCGGTGGTGCCTCCTTCTACGAGCAAATGCTGCCCAGGGCCGACCGGCTATATCTCACCTTCGTTCATACGAAGGTTGAAGGCGATGCCTGGTTCCCAGATTGGAATACAAACGATTGGCAGGAAGTTGAACGCATCGACCACGCCGCCGATGAAAAAAATCCCCATGCCCACAGTTTCGTGATCCTCGAACGAAAGGCATCTCGTCATTCCGACACGATTTAAGCCACAATCCATCCAGCACTTCGCCATTCACACCGTCATTCCGGCATGTTTTTGGCCGGAATCCAGTATCGTAGCTCGTATGCAGCCAAACGCAGGACGGGAAAGATGATCCCTGATACTCGATAATTAGACTATAAAACGGATGGAAATGGATGGATAAATGGATGATCTACAGCTAGTATTAATGGATGGAAATGGATGGAAATGGATGTTTAATCGGATACCATGCTAAATACTTCTGGCCTGCAAATTACAAACAAAATACTGGCACTTATCGGCGAGATCGATGAGTTCAAGGGGGCGTGGCGCGCCCTTGGCGCGCTGGCCCCCGATCGCCTTTCTGCGTTGCGCCGGGTGGCGAGTATTGAATCGATTGGTTCCTCGACACGGATCGAGGGTAGCAAGTTGTCTGATCGGGAGGTTGAGCAATTGCTGGGGAGTCTGGCTATACAGTCATTCCAGTCCCGAGATGAGCAGGAGGTGGCTGGCTATGCGACCGTGATGGAGACCATCTTTGCTCATTGGCAGGAGATACCCCTGACGGAAAATTACATCAAACAGCTGCATCGAGACCTTTTACAGTTTAGCGATAAGGATGTGAAGCATCGAGGGGAATATAAGACCCTGTCCAATAATGTTGAAGCCTTTGATGAAAATGGGAAAAGTATCGGCGTCGTATTTGAGACGGCCTCCCCATTTGATACCCCACGACGAATGACGGAGCTGGTTGATTGGCTGGATAAAATGCTGACTGACAAGTTGCTCCATCCCTTGTTTGCGATCTCGATCTTTGTGGTGGTTTTTTTGGCTATCCACCCTTTTCAGGATGGTAATGGACGATTGTCACGTATCCTGACATCACTTGGTTTATTACGCTCCGGTTATGCCTATATTGCCTATTGTTCGTTGGAAAGCATTATTGAACAGAATAAGGAAAACTATTATCTGGCCTTGCGGCGTACTCAGGGAACACTTCATACGAATAAACCGGACTGGCAACCGTGGCTAGAGTTTTTTTTGAGTGTGTTACACAAACAAAAGTCAAAACTACAGGCCAAGGTGGAAAGGGAGAAAATCCTGGTCGGCATTTTGCCGGAATTGTCGCTGACTATTCTGGAGATCGCCAGACAGCATGGACGGGTGACCGTGAGCGAAGCCGTAAAGGTGACGGGTGCCAGCCGAAATACCATCAAGGATCATTTGAGATCATTGGTGGAGCAGAGTTATTTAAGCCGCCACGGGGCCGGGCGAGGAACCTGGTATAGTGTGCCTTAACCCTCTGGCAAGTCTGGGTTGTGTGGTGTCTTGAACTTGTCTTAGCAATAAGAATTTAAATTGTAGGGTGCGTTACATGCGCCGTTTACACATTTCAAATTTCATCAATCTCGGTGCGCAGGGCGCACCCTACTTATAATAATCGTGATATTGTGATTCGGGAACAGGACAGGATGAGCCGTATTTTTAATTCTCGCCCGGCCGTCTCACCCCGGGGCAGTCGATGCTGATGTATTCCATCGGTGTCACATCAATCCGTAAAGCCGTGAGCTGTCCACCCCACACACAGCCGTGATCCAGCGGGTAGATATTTTCCACTTGTGGGTGACCCAGTGTGGACCAGTGGCCGAACAGGATGGGCTTGTCTTTGGCCTTGCGTTTAGGGATTTTAAACCAGGGTTGGTAGTGTTTGATCTGGCTGCCGGGTTTGCCCTTGTCGACCAGATCGAGACGTCCCTCTTTGTTGCAATAGCGCATACGGGTGAAGCTGTTGCAGATGAAGCGCAGACGGTCCCAGCCTTCGAGTGTATCTTCCCAGGTTGCGGGTTCGTTGCCGTACATGACGTGTAGAAAATCGTGATAGCGATCGCCCTGCAGGATGGATTCCAGTTCCTTGGCGTGGGCGAGGGCCTGTTCCAGCGTCCACAGCGGATAGATACCGGCGTGGACCAGGGTGAGTTTACGGGTCACGTCGTGATGGAGCAGGGGGCGACAGCGCAACCAGTCGATGAGTTCGCGGCAGTCCTCGGCGTGCATGACCTGATGCAGGTCTTCATCCTTGGCCTCCTTGATGCCTTCGGCCACGGCTAGGAGGTGCAGGTCGTGATTACCCAATACCGTGATAGCGTGTTCGCCGAGGGATTTGATATAGCGCAGGGTTTTTAAGGAGTCAGGACCGCGGTTGACCAGGTCACCGGCCAGCCACAGTGTATCCTGTTGCGGATCAAAATTGAGCTTGTTGAGCAGGTTTTGCAGGTCATCGTAACAGCCCTGCAGGTCACCGATTGCGTAGATTGCCATGCAGGGAAATTAACAGAGCCGGGGCTGTAAATCTATCCTGTTGTCACCCTGTCAGGGTGGCGGCGGGTAGTAGTTGAATTTGGGGAAGCCTTCGGTCAGATCGTAAATTTGTTTATCACCGATATTTTGCCCGGTAATCACCGTCCGATATTCCCGGTGTGGATAAAGGATGTTGGGTCGTTGCGGATAGTCCAGATTTTCGAACTCCTCCAGCGCCGAGCGCGGTTTGTCTATCGGCGTGGTGCTGGCCAGGTGGAGCTGTAGGTGTTTGGCATCGATACCCTCGTAGGGGGCCAGGTTGTGCCTGGGTTTCTGCGGTTCATCGTCCTTGTCGGACTTGGGCTTGAGCACCGGGGCCGGTGGCGCCATGGCCTGGATCAGGACCTTGGGCGGCTCGGGCAGGATCTTGGGGGCATCTTGTTTTTTGTCATCGATAAATACATATTGAAATTTATCCTTGCTGACGCCCATGCTGACCCCCAGCACCACATTCAGGCTGGAGTCGAGCAGGACGGCCTTTTTGTTTTTTTCGACGGTGATGGCGCCTGCCACCACACCGACATAGACACCGCTGTCGGGGATGTCTTTGGCCTTACCGGGTTTGGCCTGATTACATTCGCCCTCGTCACAGATCTGCACCACAAATTCCGTACCTCGCACCCCGATGGTCGAACCGCGGGCCGTGATGCGGAAGTTTTCCGGTTTGTTTTTGCCAATCAGACCGGTCACGGCGCGCATGCCACCCTTGACGAGTTCAATGGAACTGTGTTGATTTTCTACCGGGCCGGTGTGTTTGTGGGCGGCGATGATCAACTTGGTTTTTTCCTTGAGTGAGATCATGGTGCCGTCACCGGCGCGGATCTGCACGCTGGCATCCTTGCCTGTCATGACCTCGTCACCGGGCCAGACACTGCTGCCGCGTTTGAGGATCGTATCATTGTGTCGTTTGGATTTGACCGTGACCTCGCCGCTGGCAAACAGGACCTTACCGGCGTGGGCGTGGGCCTGTTGTGTGGGGAAGGTCAGGCAGAGCAGACCAAATAGCAGGCCATAAAGGGTGTGGTGATGAGTCTTGTTAATCGTCATTATTAAAATCCCCAGCCCAGTGTTACCGACGCCACGCCGCGTTCGTAGCTGTATAAATTGATCGTCGATTCATTATTGATGTAGTGAAGTTCCGGCCGTATATACCAGTGGCTGCCAAAGGTGGTATTCAGGCCAAGGAAAACCTCCAGTCGGCGGTCGACTCGTTGTTGATAAAAAAACTCCCGGTCATAATCCGATTTTTCGTAGAAAAGGCTGCTATAGAATCTTGACCGTTCGGTGAGGTTTGTCGACCAGGCCAGACGGTAGCCGCCGACATCCCTCGAGTAGATGCCGGGGCAGTAGTTGTTCGGGCCGGTGTTATTATTGCATTGCTGAGGATTATCCCGGCCGCCTACCAGCAATATCTGCACGCTGGGCTTGTTGGTACCCTCGAGCAGGTGGGTCCACTCCACGCTGCTGCGATTGTAATTGACGGAATAGACATGGGTCTGGTTGTCGTGATAGCTGGAATCGCCACCCATGATGGTGAACGTCAGCGCATTGTGCTTATTCATCTTGATGGCCCACTCGAGAGTAACGCCACCCTCCTCATTATAATTTTCATCTTTTTCCATGAGATGGATTTTGCGGAATTGGGCACGAACGGTCTTTTTGTCGTTTTCGCCATAGTGCCGGGCGCCGAATTGTATCTGGTCCCAGCTTTGATCGTAGTCGTGCTGGCTCGAATACGACTGACCTCCGGTCAACAGATTTCCGAATATCTCAAAGTTGTTGCTGAACAGCGGCCAGGCGATACCGATGCCGGCCTGCATCTGTCCAAAGATGGATTCCCGCTCGCGGTTTTCCTCTTTTAGACGATAGGTCTGTTGCGAGGCGGTGCCATAGTCATAATAATCAAAATAATAAAAATCCGAGGTGCTGGCGAGGTTTGTGTCATAGCCGCCGGTCATTTGTACGAACAGTTTGAATTCTGTTTCTCTCACCTTCAGGTATTTGTCGATATTGGCCTGATATTGTTTGATGGAGGATATGAGATCGGCGGGCGGATTCATGCTTGAGACGATGGTGAATTCCGCGCGCGCCTGTTCGAAGGGACCGCGTGCCAGCAGCGCGACGCCCTTGCTGTAATAGGTGCGGGCCAGCTCAAACCGCGCTGCGGCAAAACCGGGGTCGACGGTCAGGGCGCGGGTGAAGGCGGAAACGGCGAGATCGAAATTTCTGGTTTCCAGGGCGCAACGCCCGAGCAGATAATCGTATTCCACATTGCCGGCGTTATCGCCTTCCAGCCTGGCCAGGATCTTCAGCGATTCGGTGTAGTTCGTATCCTTGAAGGCCTGTTTTGCGCCGTTCAGGTTCTGGGGGTATTCGGGTTTGGGTTTTTCCGCGCTAACCGCTTCCGGTTTCGCTGTCGATGATGTTGGTGCCGCCGTGACGGGTGTGGTGGCGGCCAGTCCAATAGGCGAAAGGCTGCTACCCAGTACGATCAACCACATCCCCAGCAGGGTGTAGGGACGTGGTGTGGGCCTGTTTTGTGTGAATACAGTCTTGCTAAACACGGTACCGGAATTCCTGCCGATGGAGCGACGTTAACTTATGGGCACCTCTAAAAATTCACTGAAGCAGCGCTGGCTGCGTTAAAAACAAGCTCAAAATGCTCATTTACTCCATGTAAACTGCGCCTTTTCGCTTGTTTTTGCCTTGCCATCATCTGCTTGATTGAATTTTTAGAGGCGCCCTTATATATAGTTATCGGAAAAAATCGGCATATCTTTATCGCGCCGGGTAAAGGAGTGTCAGGAATGTGAACAACGACGATTCTTCTGGAGGGCGCGCCCCCCCCTGTTATTGAAGAAAAAGCGTGTATTACCAGCTAATTACCGATGAGTAGCTGGTGGCCGGTCTCAATGCAGGGCATTGGGCATGGAAAGGGAAAAGGCCGGGATCGGGGTGTCAAATTCACTGCCGTCATCGGCGATCAGGTGATAGCTGCCCTGCATGCTGCCGACGGGGGTTTCGATCACGGTACCGCTGGAATAACGAAATCCATCACCGGGTTTCAGATAGGGTTGTTCCCCGACCACACCTTCACCACGGACTTCCTCAACCTTGCCATTGGCATCGGTGATGACCCAGTGGCGGCTCAATAATTTGGCCGGCAGTGAACCGTGATTGCGGATTGTGATGGTATAGGAAAAGACGTAACGATTTTGCTGGGGGGCGGATTGATCAGGGATATAACTGGTTTGGACTTCAACGCGGGTATCATGTACGGCTTGTGGGTTGACTACTGACATGAGTTATTCACCTGTTTTAAAAAAATTTGTCTGTCGATCATTTTACACGCTTCAACTGGATAGACAATAGCAAGGTATTTGCTTACCTCTGGTTTGTCATGAAGCGGTTTTACGGTGCGCCGCAACATATTCAATCGCGTGTGTCACCGCTTTTTCAATTTGTTGCTGCATGGTCTCGCGTTCCGTCGCTGTCAGGTAATAAACCATGTCAACATTATGTCTTACATAACGCGCGGGTAACTGGTTGAGCGCGACGCAGGCGACGTCTTCGATAAAGTCGGGGTCATCGGACACACCGATGATCTCCTGCAAACGGCGCAGCACCAGTTGTTCGTAGTAGTTATGGATATTCTCAAATGCCATGCTGTTTGCACCCAATCATTCGCTAAGAAAAGTCACCGCATGACGAAGGCTTGATTTGTTTAGCGACGTAACCGGCCCGTCGGCATCCCTGCTGCATCGATCAGCTCATGCGTCCTTAGCCAACTAGCGGCATCATCGGCATCAAACTTGAACCATTGGGCCGCAGAGCCGAGCCGAAAGCTGTAACCCCAGGCATCCATGTCGGCCATCATTTGCCCTGCGTCCATATCCGGCAGGCGGTCGGCCAGCAG
>JAHEDB010000117.1 GCA_024641465.1 Chromatiales bacterium
GGAGCATGCTGGGCCTGAAACCGGTACTGCTTGAGCAATTACATGAAGAAGTCTACGCCGTACTCGATGGCTCCTTGCAAGTCATGTATTACGAACAGGTCGCCTGAACAAGCCCACCCACCCGCATAAAAAAAGCCCGGCCATCAACTGGCTGGGCTGTTTGATTAATTTCAGCGCGACCGAGTGTCGAACATAAGACTAAGCCGCGATCTTTTCACACTCGCGGATACACTCCTTGCAGGAGCGGGCGCAGGCGGCACAGGCCTCATGCTTCTTGGCGTGCTTGTTACACTGTTTTTCACATTCCTGGCAAACCTTGAGACAGACACTGGCAAGCTGTCCGGCATATTTCGAATCGTGGCTGGCCATTTTATGCATGGCAGTACACATCGCCAGCATCTCGGTGACAGTGGCGGCGCAGTCCGCGACCGAGGTGTCACCCGTTTTAAATAATTTCAGACAATGGTCGAGGCAGGCCTCACCATCGCGTATGCAGTGCAGAGTGGTTTCCACCAGTTTGCCGTGTTTATTCATCATGCCATGATGATGTTCTTCGGCGGCAAAGACCTGCGGCGCAGCGGCAGCGGCGAGCACGACGCCTGCGCCCATCAATACTTCGCGGCGGGTCATGGTGGTTTTGTCGTTTGTTATCTGATCCATGTGTAGCTCCTTTTATTAAAGTCTCTTTAGTCTAGTTATAAACCGACTTATTGCAATCGAGTCGCATGACACTCTCCAATTCGACAACGACTGTCAAATACCTAAATATCACCATCTCAGACAGTGATGTGTTTTGACTCAAAAATCGCTAATAATCGCGCTAAATTAGCCGATCAATTAGCATGCGGACGCGTTATTACTGCAAAACAACCCGCCATACCCACAAGTTCTGCTTGCTTTTATATGTCCATTCGGTAAATTAGCCACGTAACACATTTGTTGTTCTGCCATGTTACTGTCAAGGGAACTCCCGCATGACAATGAGTCACAAACACTGGGTCATCAAATATCCCTGGCTATGGTTGCTGTTCGCCAGTCTGTGCATCGCTGTACCTTATTACCTGTATTACAACAAGCAAATCGAACAATCCACTATCCTGCAAAACATACAGCAACGCGGTGAGCTGATCATCGTTACCCGCAACGCCCCCACCACCTATTATGAAAACCAGGTCGGGCACTTTGCCGGAATCGAATACGACATGGCTGTCGCCTTTGCCAAATACCTCAAGGTCAAACCGCGCTTCATCGTCGAGGACACGGTCGACGAGGTTCTCGCCACCCTCGATCGGGGTGAGGCCGACTTCGCCGCCGCTGGACTAACTATCACTGAGCAGCGAGAAAAAAAATACATCTTCGGTCCGACCTACCAATCGGTGCATCAACAGGTGATCTGTCACCGCAAAAACAAGGCCATCCCCAAATCCATGGAGGAGTTTAAAAAGCAACAACTGCACGTCCCAGCCAGCACCAGTTATGCAGAACGACTGATGGAACTGCAAAAAGATTACCCGACGGTCATGTGGCAACAAAACCCCGACTGGGATACCGAGTACCTGCTAAAAAAAGTCTGGCTGCGCAAGCTCGATTGCACCGTGGCCGATTCCAATATCTTTGCCATCAACCGGCGTTATTACCCGGAGTTACAGCCCGCATTTGACCTGAGTGACAAACGCCCCCTCGCCTGGATCATGCGCAAAAACGCCGAACCACTCCGCGCCGAGATGCAGGAATGGTTCAGGGTTTATACCGACCAGGGGCAACTGGATGTCGTCCTCAATCGCTACTACGGTCATATTGATGAATTTGACTACATCGATAACCAGGCCTTCCGCAACAAGATCAAAAAGAAGCTGCCGGAATACCTGCCATGGTTTAAACAGGCGGCGCGTAAACACAAACTGGACTGGCGCCTGCTCGCCGCCCAGGCCTATCAGGAATCACACTGGAACCGGCGCGCCAAAAGCCCGACCGGGGTGCGCGGCATCATGATGCTGACCATGGGTACCGCCGAGGAGTTGGGCGTCAAAAACCGGCTCGACGCCAAAACCAATATCTTTGCCGGTGCGAACTATCTGGCGCAACTGCGCGCCCGTCTGCCCAGAGAGATCAAAGAACCCGAGCGCACCTGGATGGCGCTGGCCGCCTACAACATGGGCTATGGTCACCTCAGCGACGCCATGGAACTGGCACAGCAACTGGATAAAGACCCCCGGCAATGGGTTGAACTGGAGCAGATACTGCCCCTCCTGGCGCAACGCAAATATTACAAGACCCTCAAACACGGCTACGCCCGTGGCAATGAGGCCGTGTACTACGTGAAACAGATCCGCGATTATCGGGACATACTTTCGAAACAGGTCGGAAAGAAATAGAATAACCCGCCGCAGGATTTCCCGGTTTCAGTGACCGCTCTGCCACACAAGTTTCCCTGCCCTTAGCCGATACAGTTTACTGGCCAGGCGGCTGAATAATTCCGCCATCCCATTCCTACCCACGCGCAAATAAGGTACAAAGGCGCCATGAAAATACCAACCCGAATTCAGCCTCTGGTCGACAACGGCCTGGTGGATGACGTCGTCCGTCGCCTGATGAGCGGCAAGGAGGCCGACGTCTATGTAGTGCGTTGCGGCAATGAAATACGCTGCGCCAAGGTCTACAAGGATGCCATGCAGCGCAGCTTTAAACAGGCTGTGCTCTATCAGGAAGGACGCAAGGAACGCAACAGCCGCCGCGCCCGCGCCATGCAGAAGGGCTCCAGCTTTGGCCGCAAGCAACAGGAAGAGACCTGGCAAAATGCCGAGGTCGATGCCCTCTATCGGCTGGCCAATGCCGGCGTGCGCGTGCCCCGGCCCTACGGCTGTTTTGACGGCGTGTTGTTGATGGAACTGATCACCGATGAACACGGCGATGTGGCGCCCCGCCTGGCCGACGTATCGATGAGCGCCGAACAGGCCGTGCAGGATCATGCCATGGTTTTGCAATATGTGGTGCGCATGCTGTGCGTCGGGCTGGTGCACGGTGACCTGTCGGAATTCAACGTGCTGGTGGATGAAGACGGACCGGTGATTATCGATCTGCCCCAGGCGGTTGATGCGGCGGCCAATAACAATGCCCGCTCGATGCTGGAGCGGGACATCAATAACATGACCGGCTATTACGGCCAATACGCCCCCGATCTGCTCAATACAAAATACGCCAAAGAGATCTGGAAGCTTTATGAAGACGGCGAATTACACGCCGACAGCGAACTCACCGGTTATTTTGCAGAGCGCACCCAGGACGCCGATGTGGATGCGGTGATGGAAGAGATCAAAGCCGCATTTGCCGAAGAGCAGGCCCGCCAGGAACGACTGCGCGACGCTTAACCGCTTGTTGAAAAACGTAGCGAGCGCAGCCAGGACTGCTTCAGTGGATTTTTAGATGTCCAAAAGATTATCCTGCCGCCCCCTCCACGGCATAGATATCGATAAAGAACCGGATCAGGTCCTTGCGACTGACAATACCGCACAACCTGTCTCTGCTATCGGTGACAATAATTCGTCCGATACGATGCTTAATCAAAGCCAGCAGGGCCTCTTTTACCGGGGTACCCTCATGAAACTGCACCACATCCTTTTCTACTTTTATCAGCAACGGCAATTCGCCTAATTTCAGATGCAGCTTACCGACGGTGACATCGGTGATCAAATCCAGTGTTGAAACGACGCCAACCACCTTGTTATCAATATCGACAATGGGAAAGCCCGTCACATTTTTCTCTTTCGCCATCTGTAACACCTGATATACCGTATGACTCAGGGTGACACTGACAACAGGCCTTGTCATAATGTCTTTGAGCAGCATTGCGGTGTTGGCTGGTTTATTCATCTTGATTCCACGTGGATGCTGAGGGGGCTATATCAATTCCGTGTCCGATATAATCAACGGATTACTCTCATTTTAGACCACAGGAAAAACTTGGCGGCGAAAAAAACCCGGCAGAGCCGGGTTTGTATTTATGTGCCCTGGTAGCGAAAGGGTTAGCCTTTCAGACCATCCCGCACCCGTTCCAGCTTGGCCTTGACCTCACCGGCCAGTTCATGGATACCGGGCTGTTGCACCAGGTCCAGCACCGCTTGTGGGTCCATGAAGGCCACGGTCACGGAACCGTCTTCCTCTTCACGCACCACCACATTACACGGTAGTAACAGGCCGATATCGGGCTCGGCGGTCAGGGCCTTATTGGCCAGACCCGGGTTACAGGCGCCGAGGATCTTGTAGGGGCGTTTTTCGATATCCAGCTTCTTTTTCAGGGTCGCCTTGACGTCGATCTCGGTGAGGACGCCAAAACCTTCCTTGGACAATTCTTCGGTGACGCGGGTGACAGCCTTGTCGAAACTGCCTTTAAATTTTGTTGAGAATCCGTACATGAGTACCTCCGGTTTAGGGGATGGGAAGATTGCGAATGTCGGTATTATAGGCCGAACCCATAAGGATTTGCTAATATAAAAGACCTTTAAAGATCCGGGAACTTTTCCCGGCTATCATTGCCGAAACTACCAATATCACCGTAAAACCGGGAAAATGTTAATGCCTCAGCGATATCAGAAACTGCTTGCCATCGTGTTGATCGGCCTGATGGGCCTGTCACCGGTATTGGCGTCTGTAGCGGTTGAGCGCGTTGCACTGGATGCACTGGATGCACGGCATTGTATGCAACACAAGACCGGTCACTGCCTACATCATGGGCAGGGGCAAGAACAATGTAAACATCATGGGCTCTGCGCCATGGGTCATTGTTCATCACAGACCATGACTAGTACGTCACTCACCACGCAATCAACACTCCTGTTGGCTGGCTTACATAGCCCCCTTCTCGAACAAGTCCCCACTTCCATCGATCCGTCTGCCCTCTACCGCCCGCCTCAGGCCTGATATCCCTCCACTGATTAACCACTGTGGCCGCGCCTCACCGGCAACGCACAGTTTTCTAATAAGTTTATGCATCCACCCCTGTGGATGCAGGATATGAGGATATCAATAATGTCGAAGTTAATCTTACCACCGGCGGCCGTGTCGCTGCCGCGCCGTCGATTTGTGCAGGGCCTGGCCGCAGGCGGCGCCCTGCTGGCCCTGGGCTTCAATCCCACTCCGGGCCGTGCGGCAAGCCTGACATCACGCACCGGCCCACAGGTGTTACGCGGTAACCATTTTGATCTCACCTATAGCCCGATGCCGGTCAACTTTACCGGCAGTGAGCGCTATGCCACGGCGATAAATGGTTCGGTGCCTGCACCGGTGCTGCGCTGGCGCGAAGGTGAAACAGTCACCCTCAAGGTCACTAATAATATGGCGGTGGACACCTCCATTCACTGGCACGGCATTATCCTGCCGACGGAAATGGATGGCGTGCCCGGCCTCAGCTATGCCGGTATCAAACCGGGCGAAACGTTTACCTACAAGTTTCCGTTGCTGCAAAGCGGTACCTACTGGTATCACAGTCACTCGGGTTATCAGGAGCAGACCGGTGCCTATGGGGCGATCATCATCGACCCGAAGCAACCCGAACCCTTCAAGTATGACCGCGACTACGTGGTCATGCTGTCCGACTGGACCGATGAAGACCCCAGCACCGTGTATGCCAAGCTGAAGAAGCAATCCGATTACTACAACTTCCGCGAACGTACCGTAGGTGACGCGTTCAGCGAAATTGGTGAGAAGGGCCTCGGTAACGTCATGGATGATCGCGCCATGTGGAATCAGATGCGCATGTCGGATCGGGATATCTCCGATGTCACTGGTTATGCCTATACCTTCCTGATGAACGGTGTCACTCCGGCCGAGGGCTGGATGGGGCTATTCAAGAGCGGTGAACGTGTGCGCCTGCGCTTTATCAATGGCGCTGCCATGACCTTCTTCGATGTGCGTATCCCCGGCCTGAAGATGACCGTGGTAGCCGCCGATGGCCAGTACATCGAACCGATCAGTGTCGACGAGTTTCGTATCGGCGTGGCCGAGACCTATGATGTGATCGTCGAGCCCAAACACGACCGCGCCTACAGTGTCTTTGCCCAGACCATCGACCGCAGCGGCTATGCCCGCGGCACCCTCACCCCTGACCCCGCCGTGACAATCGATGTCCCGGCCATGGACCCGGCGCCGCTGCTGGGTCATGCCGAGATGGGCATGGACATGAGCGGCGGTGCACACGCCGGGCACAACATGGCGGGGATGGATCACTCCGCAAATAACATGGGCGGCATGGACCACTCGCAGCACAATATGCAGGGCATGAACCACTCCATGGATAACATGGCCGGGATGGATCACTCACAGCACAATATGCAGGCTGGTACGAAAAAACCCGCCATGGGTTCCGGTCGCGCCGGTTATGGCAGCAGCCGCAAGGTCGTACACGCCGAGACCGAGTATGGTCCGCATGTGGACATGCATGCCGATGGGGCACAGTACCGGCTCGACGACCCGGGCATCGGCCTGCGCAACAACGACCGCCGCGTGCTGACCTACGCCGACCTGCGCAATATCGGTAAAACCCGTGACCCGCGTGAACCAGAACGCGAGATCGACCTGCACCTGACCGGCAACATGAGCCGTTACATGTGGTCGATCAATGGCATCAAGTATGCCGAGTCCGACCCGCTGAAGTTCAAGTACGGGGAACGACTGCGCATCAATTTCATCAATGACACCATGATGACCCACCCCATGCACATGCACGGTATGTGGAGCGAACTGGAGACCGGCGATCCAAAACACATCCCACGCAAACACACGGTGATTGTCCAGCCCGGCGCGCGGATCAGTTATCTGGTCACGGCCGATGCCAAG
>JAHEDB010000118.1 GCA_024641465.1 Chromatiales bacterium
CGGCACTTTTTTAAGGTAAAATGGCATTTTTACCACTGCTGAACCCGTCCATGAGCCACTATACCTTCTTCGCCAATGCCGCCAAAAATATCGAAAGCCTGCTGGCGGATGAGCTGAAGGGACTGGGCATCGAGGGGGTACAGGAGACCCGTGGCGGGGCGCATTTTTCCGGCTCACTCGAAGCAGCCTACCGTGTCTGTCTCTGGTCACGGGTTGCGAACCGGGTATTTTTACCCCTGGCCCAATTTGCCGCTGGCAGCCCGGAGGTGCTCTATCAGGGTGTGCAGGCGATTGACTGGTCGCAACACCTCGCGGTGCAGTCGACCTTCGCGGTGGACTGCAATGTCGCCAGTTCCAACATCACCCATAATCACTATGCGGCCCTCAAGACCAAGGATGCGATTGTCGATCAATTCCGTGATCGCACCGGGGAACGCCCCTCCATCGATACGGAGCAGCCGGCGTTGCGGATCAATCTGCATCTCTATCGTAATGAGGCCACCCTCAGTCTCGATCTGTCCGGCGAATCCCTGCACCGCCGGGCCTATCGCGAGGAGGGGGCGGCCGCGCCGCTGAAAGAGACCCTCGCCGCGGCATTGCTGCTGCGCGCCGGTTGGCCCGCCATCGCACAACAGGGTGGCTCGCTGGTCGACCCCATGTGTGGCTCGGGCACTTTGCCGATCGAGGCGGCCTTGATCGCCGGTGATATCGCACCGGGTTTATTACGACCCTACTGGGGTTTCCTCGGCTGGCTGCAACATGACGCAGATTTGTGGCAGAGCCTGCTGGATGAGGCGAGGCAACGCCGCGATGCCGGCGTGATGCACATTCCACCGATCCGCGGCTATGACCATCACCCGGTGGCGATTCGCAGCGCCAAAGCCAATCTGGACAGGGTCGGCCTTATGGGCAAAGTTATCTTTGAACAATGCAGTCTTGATAAGCTGCCACCCTGTGGCGAGGGTGAGCAAGGACTGGTGATTGTCAATCCACCCTATGGTGAACGTCTTGGGGAAGAATCGGAACTGCCGATGCTTTATGCGCAACTCGGCGTGACACTTAAGGCCTGCTTTAATGGCTGGCGTGCCTCTGTCTTTACCGGCAATCTGCCGCTGCTTGATCAGCTTGGCATGCGGCCGGCGAAGACACACAGTCTCTATAACGGCACGATTGAATGTAAGTTGTTGCATTTTGAGGTCAGGCCCGATAAACCCGGCGCTATGCACCGTGGCCCGCGCCCACTCGCGGTGGAGGAACGCAGCGAAGGGGCGGTGATGTTTGCCAATCGCCTCAATAAGAACCTCAAGAACCTCGGTCGCTGGGCCAGGCAGCAGGGCATCACCTGCTATCGCCTGTATGATGCCGATATGCCGGAATATGCCGTGGCGGTTGACCTCTATCAGGGTGAACAGTTGTGGGTGGTGGTGCAGGAATACGAGGCACCCAAATCCGTGGATGAACAAAAGGCGCAATTTCGCCTGCGCGAGGCCCTGAGTGTGATCCGGGAGGTGTTGTCTCTGGCAGACTCGCAACTGTACTTCAAGGTGCGCAAGCGCCAGAAGGGTGCCGCGCAATATGAGCGGTTGGCCACCGAGCAGGATTTTCATGAGGTCGAAGAGAACGGCCTGCGCTTGTGGGTCAACTTTGCCGACTACCTCGATACTGGTCTGTTTCTCGATCACCGTATGACGCGCAAACTGCTGGGTGAACAGGCACAGGGCCGGGACTTTCTCAATCTGTTTGCCTATACCGGTACGGCCAGTGTCTATGCGGCGCGGGGTGGGGCACGCAGCACCACCACTGTGGACATGTCGAAGACCTATATCGACTGGACCGAGCGCAATATGGCCTTAAATGGTTATCGCGGTGTCAAACATCAGCTGATCCAGGCCGACTGCCTGCAATGGCTGCGCGATGCGGCCGGACACAAGCAACGCTATGGCCTGATCTTTCTCGACCCGCCCAGCTTTTCCACCTCCAAGCGGATGACGACGACGTTTGATGTGCAACGCGACCATGTTCAACTGTTGCAGGATACCGGCCGCTTACTGACGCCCGATGGAGTATTGTTCTTCTCTAACAATCTGCGCAAATTCAAACTCGACCATGCGGCACTGGCACAGTTCGAGATCGAAGACATCAGCGCCAAAACCTTACCAAAGGATTTCGCCGCTAATCCGCGTATCCATCAGTGCTTCATACTCAGGAATAAACACCAGTAAAATAACTAACCACGGCTGCAATCGGTGGTGACCAAAGATCGTTTTGCTTTGTTATAGTATAAAAATTCCGTTGCACACGGTAAGAATCAACCTACACCCTTTCCAGAATCGACCGATAGACTCTCCCCTGGAATTGGAGTAGCTTGATCTCATCACTTGTCAAAAGGGGAGCCATCATGTTCACCCATGACCGTCACGAGAAAGAGTTAATCATCTTTAAAACCTTAAACGGCTTGATTACCGTCAATGTGACAAAATCTGTGAAGGGAAAGGTTGAGCTGTCTATCAATGCGCCCAAAGATGTGAAGATATACAGGGAAAACCTGACCGTATCCGGATAGGTGTTTTAACTCTCTAACAGCTTGTTGAAAAACTACTACGCTTGCCATGACGGCGTTGCAAAAGGGCTCAAAATGCTCATTTACTCCGTGTAAACTCCGCTTTTTCGCCCTTTTGCGCCTTGTCATGGCTGCGCTCGCTACGTTTTTCAACAAGCTGTTAAGGTTTTGCCTTATACTTGTTTTTAATCTCCTTGAGATTGGCCATCTGTTTCTTTTCCCATTCTTCACCGGCTTTCCACATGGCCTTGGCCTTTAGTTTTCCCAGTTTCAAAAGCGCCTGCTCACGCTTGCGTGCGGCCATGAGTTGATCTTTGAGGACGGCTATCTCCGCCTTGGCCGCCGCCTTGGCGAGTCTAATCTCTTCACGGGCTGCACTATTGGCCGCCTTGAGCGCCTCTTTTGTCGCCTTGAGATCTTCTTTTAGTCTGGCTGCCAATTCGTTACGTGAATGGGTGGCGGCTGCCTTATGGGCGGTAGTGTTGCTTTGTTTTTTCGTGGTGCTCTTTTTTCCTGTTGCCATGGTGGTCTCCCTGTGGACTGAGTGAATATCGTAAACAGTATAAAGTGAAATCTGCATCAGTAAAGCCGGGATTATCACTTGTTTAGCAAGCAATGTTTCCAGCCGTTGTGATATTCGATAAACCCTTGGGGAAACTAGGGCTGCGTCCGCAATGTTTTAAAACGTTTCTGTGTTCGGTATTATCATGCGGATTGCTATGGACTGGACTGAGAATATTTACCTATGAATAAAGCAACGGGTCTGCTCGGGCACTGGCTGGCGCGGTTTCTGGAACAACCCTCGCGGACCTATTTACCTTTTTCCATCACCGACACGGAAACCCTCCGGCGCTGCATGCTGCCGGGGGATGTCTTGCTGGTGGAAGGGGACTTGCGCATTAGTGTCGCGATCAAGTATCTGACCCAATCGACCTGGTCGCATGCGGCCTTGTATGTCGGTGATGCACTGGGTCGAAATAATGCTGCGGCTGAACAGCTCAGTCTGATCGAGGCGGATCTGACCCGGGGTGTGATTGCCGTCCCCTTAAGCAAATACGCCGGATTTAATACCCGTATCTGTCGGCCTGTTCACTTGCGGGACGCCGACCAACAAACCCTGCTCCGGTTTATGCTGGACAGCCTGGGCAGGGAGTATGACCTGAAGAATGTCATTGACCTGATGCGTTATCTGCTGCCGACGCCGCCTGTGCCCTTGCACTGGCGGCGGCGGATGCTGGCCATCGGCAGTGGTGACCCGACACGCGCGATATGTTCAACCCTTATCGCTCAGGCCTTTCAAAAAATTCATTACCCAATCCTGCCGGAGGTCGAGCGTATCCAGGTGCTGGCGGCCTGTGGCTGTATGTATAGCGAAAAGGAGATCCTGCATATCCGCCATCACAGCCTGTTCACGCCGCGGGATTTTGACCTCTCCCCCTATTTTCAGGTCGTTAAACCATCAGTCGAGAATGACTTCGATTATAAAAAACTCAATTGGGCGAGTCCGGCGGATCGGCAATAAGGAATAGCGTGGTGAAACATGGTGCCATGGATTCACAGGGGGCGCAGACTGGCGGCCCGTTGCTGGCGACGTTGCGCGCGCGAGTCTTTAATCTTCATTACCAGGATTGAGACGGACAGGCTCAGGGTAATGCCATTGGCGATGATGATAGGCATGGCATGCAGCATCAGGCCATAGATAAACCACAGCAAAACCCCGCTGCTAAACAACAGAAACATTAGCAGCGAAATATCGCCTGCCGAGCGGGTTTGCCAGGTTTTGACCACTTGCGGGATAAACGCGATGGTGGTGAGTATACCTGCCACGCTACCGATTATATTCGTCAGATCCATATAGCTTTACCTGCTGAGACTATTATCCGGTCATGCGGAGGCCGGGCGCGGGTTCTATCCTAGCCATTATCTTCGATGGGCTGCAAGCTGTTCATCAGCGCCAGGGTGACAGAATACAGCACATAGGCATTGAGAATGTGCCAGAGGAAGTGGCTGCCTGTTGGCCATGATGGACACACAATTTTATCCAGGCTGCGCAGGACGATGGACAGGCCAAATATTGCCCCCGACAGTAACAAGCGGTGGGCGGCGGTGTGTTGAATATGGCGGGCGTACAAACCGATCAGGATCAATGCGATAAATGCCGGCAGGTAGAAGATCGACCCGTTTAAGCTGTTTGCCGGTATGAAGATTGTTAGTCCGCTGTTAACGACCAGAAACAGGCCAAACCAGCCAAGTACCTGCGGGGTATTCAGCTTGGCGATGCGATACAGAAAGCTGAGCAGGTAGAGGAGAATAAATAACAGTATGGGGATCACGTCGGCCAGTTCAGCCCACGCAGTGGCAAGGGTATGCCAGAGCAGGCTGCCAATAGCGATGGCAAAAAGCAGCCCAACCAGTAAGACAATATCCGCTGTCCTGATCATCGAAGCACGACTGCGGACCAGCGGGGGAATCAACATCACCGCGGCAAGGATAAAGGCAAGATTGGTGACGGCATTGAATGGTTCCGCCCAAACGTCCGTGCTTAAGCGTTCGCAATATTGATAAATGATATGGGTGTTGGTTGTCATCATCTAAAAAATTTTATGCCCATTGATAAATTCGATTAAGTTATATGCATACTCGCAAATGATTACTGGTGGTCAATTGTTCGTTGTATCATAGTAAACAAATACGGCTGCGGGTGTTACCGGATACATGCATTACGATCACTTTATCATAGGCCAGGGCCTGGCCGGTTCGCTGCTGGCGTGGCGGTTACTGACCGCCGGCAGGCGTGTGCTGGTTATCGATAATGGCAATGTTGCGGCGGCTTCGCGGGTTGCGGCGGGACTGGTCAATCCGGTAACCGGCAAGCGGCTGGTCAGGGAGCCGAAGGCGGAGACGTATCTGGCGGAGGCGCGCGCTTGTTACGGCCGATTGGCCGGGCAGTTTGGCGTGGATTTTTTTCACGATAAGCCAATGCTGCGCCTGTTCGATAATGATGAAATAAAATTGTCATGGGCAAAACGTAATGACGATGACGAGTACCGGGGCTTGATTGGCGAGGCATTGGGTTCGGATGAGTGTGGCTTTGAAACGGGCGGCTTCATTCAATATCAAACAGGCTATCTATTGACCTCTCCGTTGTTAAACACGTTAAGCCAGTGGTTTAAACAACAGACGGCCATGCTGGAGACGGAATTCAGTTATGCCGACCTGCAATTCGGTGACACCATCAGGTGGCAGGACCACTCGGCTGATGGCGTGATCTTCTGTGAAGGGGCGCGGGTCATCAACAATCCCTGGTTCAGGCACCTGCCCATGCAGCCCTCTCGCGGCGATATCCTGACTCTGCAAACCGATGATCCCTTACCGACGTGGATCATCAATAGCGGGCAATGGCTGCTACCGCTCGAAAACGGCCTGTTTAAAGTTGGGGCGACCTATGATTGGCCCCGGCCCGGACAGCCTCTGCAAGAGAAGGGTTCACTACAGGGACGAGAGAAATTATTGTCCGTCCTGCACAGGCTGGCCCCCACCGTTAAACACTACCAGCTTGTCGAACACCGGGCGGGTATTCGGCCCAACAGCAAGGACAAACGACCGCTGATCGGTTTTCACACGCAACATCCACGGCTGGCGGTGTTCAACGGCTTCGGTTCGAAGGGGTCGATGTTGATACCCTACTATGCCAGGCACTTTGCCGATGTGTTACTCACTGGCGGCAGACTGGATACCGATGTCGATATAAAGCGCTGGCTATGAACCATCACCTATCCTTGACCCAGCAGGCCCGGTTTTTTTTACATCAACATATCATGCCCGGCGATATCGTCGTCGACGCCACGGCGGGGAATGGTCATGACAGCCTGCTACTCGCCGAGCTGGTGGGTGAGCAGGGGCGGGTCATCAGCTTCGACAACCAACCCGCCGCGATCGAATCCGCGCGGGACCGCCTCTACCAGGCGGGGCTGGACAGCGTAGTGAGTTTTCTGTGTGTCGGCCATGAAAGGATGACTGACAATGTACCGGCAGAGTTGCACGGCAAGATAAAGGCCATGGTTTTCAACCTGGGCTATCTGCCAGGGGGAGACAAAGCACACACCACGCAACAGGCCAGCACGCTCGACGCCCTGCAACAGGCCTTTGGGTTATTAATGCCGGGGGGCGTCCTGTCGATTATCGCTTATACCGGCCACCCCGGTGGTCGGGACGAGGCCAAGGCGGTCAGGCAGTGGGCTACGACCTTAACCAGGGCCGACA
>JAHEDB010000119.1 GCA_024641465.1 Chromatiales bacterium
AAGAGCACTTGGCGATCCTTCGCGCCCTTGGCCTGCACAATACGCAACACGTGGCGGTCACTGTCGATCTGGTTCACCTGCAAGGCCACCAGTTCACTGACCCGCAGGCCGCAGGCATAACAGGTCGTCAGCATCGTGCGGTGTTTGTCGTTCGCACAGGCCGACAAAATACGCGCCACCTCCTGACGGCTGAGCAAGGCCGGGATCTTTTGTGCACGTTTCGGTGTATGGAGCGTGATATCAAATTCATTCCAGCCCAGCACCTGGAGATACAAAAAACGGATCCCGTTCAGGTACAAACGACAACTGGCCGGGGACAATTGCCGTTGCTTGACCAGATAGAGAAAATAATCCTGTAGCTGGTCGGCATTCAACGCGTCAGGTGAGCAGTGATAGTGCTGCGCCAACTGGCGCACCGAATCGAGATAGCTTTGCTGGGTACGCACGGAAAAACCGCGCACCAACATCGCATCGATCATCTTTTGGCGTAAGGGGGTCATGACTTATCTCCTTGGAGTAACAGCCAACAGTGGCTGGAGATAAGTATGTGAAAGTGAAGAAGGGCCTGGCTATGAAATCGGTAACGCTACCGCGAAGCGGTTTAGTTCAACAGTGTATTAGGAAGAATCTCGATTTTACCGTATTAGGAAGATTCTCCCTAATTCATATTGAACCCATTGTTATTTTGCCACACAATTCCATCAGGGTATAAGGGATTATCGAGGGTCTTAACATGCTAAGGAGAGTATATTATGGACCCGTCAATCTCCCGTTTCTGGGAAAATTACATCAATATTTCAAAAAGTTATGGCGTCAAACCCGCATCAGTTCGCTGGTATGTCCGTTATGCTGAGGAATACATCAAGGCCCATAAGGCCACGCGCTTGTCGCTGCACACGCCAGCTCTACTTGAGGCATACCTGAAGGACAAAGGGAGAAATAAACATCTCAAAGACTGGCAGTATAAGCAGATCATTGACGCATTGAGGATTTTGTTTACCGCCTTAGTGAAATCATCCTGGGCTGAGTCTTTTGCCTGGGACGACTGGTTGATCGCAGCGGACCAATTGCAGGATGGGCACGCAAGTATTGGGCGGGAGCAACAAGCCGAAATAGCGCCTGTTCAGGGGTCATTCTCAATAGAATTATATAAGGATATTCCAAAAGGCTTAATTAAAACAGTCTATGAGAAATATCCTGACTATCTCAATAAGCTGGTCTATACCATCCGCTCTAAATACCACTCCATTCGTACCGAGCAGTCATATTTGTCTTGGCTAGTCAGATTTATCGTGTTTCATGGTTTACGAGATCCTGCCGACTTTGAAGGTAATGATATTCGATTGTTTCTTGATCATCTTGCCATTCGCAGGAATGTCGCGGTTGCTACACAACAGCAGGCATTGAATGCGTTAATATTTTTCTTTAAGAACATACTGGAGAAGGAGGTTACTGAAATTGGTCAGTTTCACCAGTCGAGGAAACCGAGGCGATTGCCAGTCGTTTTGACACGAGATGAAGTCAATCGCATATTTACTAACATTCAGAGCTCGGTCGCTTTATTAATGGTGAATCTATTATACGGTTGTGGTTTGCGTCTGATGGAGTGTCTGCGACTGCGTATTCTGGATATCGATTTTGGCTATAAACAGATCATCATCAGAAATGCGAAGGGGAATAAGGACAGGATTGTCCCCTTGCCCGCCCGCCTGGTTGAACCCTTAAAGAATCAAATCGAATGCGTCAGAAACCTGCATGACGAAGACCTGGAAAACGGTTTTGGTTGTGTTTATTTGCCACATGCCTTGGCAAGAAAATATCCGAATGCTCCTAGAGAGTTAAAATGGCAATATGTCTTTCCGTCAGGAAAAACATCGACGGATCCTCGCTCGGGCATCACCCGGCGACATCATATGCATGAGACAGGCTTGCGAAAGTATATTAAACAGGCGTCAGATAAGGCCGGTATACATAAACGCGTTAACTGCCACACATTTCGTCACTCCTTCGCTACACACCTTCTGGAATCTGGCTACGATATCCGCACCGTGCAGGAATTATTAGGCCATGCCGATGTGTCGACGACCATGATTGTCGCTCCCGGCATCCCTGCCTCCCACGACACTAGTTCATCCATGAACGTCGTATACCCATGTACTGAACAAACCGGGTGTGACCGTGACCAGTCCGTTGGATGTGTTGCAGTCAGCGATATAAACGGGTTGATATAAGACAGCTACGTGTGACGGGGACTTGGTGCGTGGGACGCACCCTACACGGAGGGGGTAATGATCGGTAGATTCTGCGGGGTTTGGTGCGTGGGACGCACCCTACACCTATTGAATGCTTAGAACTACTGGGCCATGCCGATGTGTCGACGACCATGATTGTCGCTCCCGGCATGCCTGCCTCCCGTGACGCTAGTTCATCCATGAACGTCGTACACCCATGTTTTGAATAAACCGGGTGTGACTGTGACCAGTCCGTTGGATGTGCTGCATTCTGTATCGTGAAGGCTAACGCGGCTGGAAGACCCCCTCCACAGTTACAGGAAGTTTGTATCGTTTGGGCTATCTTGATTGCACAGAAATTAAACAATAACTCTGCCTGTGAACTGTCGAAAACCTTGACGCTTGTTGGTAACACGATATCGACCCAGCAATCGTTTAACTGATTGAATAGTATTGCTATTTTTATATAAGGTTGATGATGAGAAGATTAGCCATGTCGATATACCTTACAGAATACAAGTATGTATGTCGAGACTAACCAGCATTAATTGTTAATAAATCAATGCGTTAAGGGATGTGGCCTTTATTTTGCATTGGCTTAAGGCTGGAATGCACAAAATTCTAAAATGAATAGCAAGAATCAAAGGTAAAGTGAGGTTTATATGAAGGGATTTATTCGTTTATTGGCGGTATCGATGCTTGCCGGATTGTTTGCAACAGGCGCTGCTCACGCCTTACCGGCGTTGCAGCTGGGCGATGGTGCAAATGGTGATTGGGTTTATGATGACGTGTCTGAGACGTGGGTTGTCAGTTCTACTTCATTCACTCTCAACGCCTATGCCAATGCAACCGCAGCCGATGGCGGGAATGGGGCCTATGCGTGGGACCCTGCTGCCGGCAGCCAAACCGCCTATTTGATCGTGGCCGCAGCGCCGCAAACCGCTGATGCGACAGACGTGTTCAACATCTCGCTGTCTCAGGGCACCCTGGTCACCTCGGGTTGGGGGGCGCCACCCATTGAGGACCCGAACAGTCTTGCCAGTCATGGTATCTATAATACCTATTTCGAGGTTTATGAATTTGTCTTTAATGGCAGCCTGGGTCTTATTTCGGACCAACAACAGGGCGAGACAGGGTCAGGCCAGGGCTTTACCGAGTCATTTGATGTCGACATTCTTGCATTGACCGGTATTACAGGCCTACATTTTGACCTGTTTACAGTCAGCGGTGACGGGGTCTATGTGCCCGGTACTACGCTGAGTAAAGATTTGGTCAAGGCATTTGCCCCCTTCTCGCACGACGCAGAGTACGCGCAGGTTGTGGAACCAGCGACTCTCGGTCTGTTGGGTATGGGCATGCTTGGTTTGGCCTTTGGACGTCGCAAAAAATAGTTTTGACATATGAAAAATACAACGGCCTCCCTTGGGAGGCCGTTTTAGTTTAAATCCTGCCGACAGCGTAAATTTAGACACTGTGTATTCCGGGCGTCTGTGACAATTCGATCAATAAGAAGATGGTAAGGAAAAAACAAGCGAAAGTGCGCAGTGTTGTACAGGATGTGTTTCTTTCACGAAACTCTGGGATGGGGTACACGGAAGTACTAATGTCGCATAAGAACACAGATATCCGAAGCGACTGGGCGAGTGGACTTTACCGGGTTATATGGTTTTAACGCAGACAGCGCTACCTAAGTAAATCTCTGGGAGTTTAATTCCCCGCCAGCTTGTGGCGGGGAAACTTATTAACGATTTTGCCATCGGCCGTCTCTCCAGGGTCGGTTCTGTTTTGATGATTTCATTGTGACTTAAGTAGGTGCGTGCTTTTGGTGCGTGGGACGCACCCTACACGGAGGGGGTAATGATCGGTAGATTCTGCGGGGTTTGGTGCGTGAGACGCACCCTACACCTATTGAATGCTTAGAACTACTGGGTCACGCCGATGTGTCAACGACCATGATTGTCGCTCCCGGCATCCCTGCCTCCCGCGACACTAGTTCATCCATGAACGTCGTATACCCATGTACTGAATAAACCGGGTGTGACCGTGACCAGTCCGTTGGATGTGTTACACGCCTAAAGATATATGGTTACTATTTTAAGAAACTGGACAGTGTGCTTTGCTGATTAAGCGGTCGTTATCAAACATGGGGAAAAATTTGATTTAATGAGATTTACAGTACACCCGTCCTGGGGTGGTTGTTAAGAGAGTATTCTGGTTGCAGTTTTTTATAGAGAAATTCAGGCGCAAAGTCGGCGCCATTGGGCCAGACAAGGGTGTTGAGGTCGGTGCTGACAATGAATTTTGAGAATTCCTTGAGATCCTTTAAGGGTTCAAAAATTTCTCCCCAGAGTTCTTCCTTCAGATCAATCACACCCTGAACGCCATCTGAAAAACGTATCCAGATTTTGTAATCGCCGTTATATTTTGCATCGATGACTTGCGGAATCATGTTATCACTCCAGTGGTTCGATACGCTTGAGCACCTTGCGTTCCCTGGCCAGAGTCCAATCGGTGCTTAAATCGCTTATATGCATTTGCCGCCATTCCTGAACCAGTGCGATAGCCCGTGGTGGTAAGTGGCCAGCGAGGATTTCACCGGTATCGATAACGATGATAGCCTCATCGCCGCTGTACTTTGCATGGAAATGTGGCGGTGCATGATCATTGTAGTACATGGCGATGATGATACCGAAAAAGCGGCTGATCTCAGGCATGTTGAATTTCCTTATTCGTTATCAATCAGGTGGTTAGATAGCACTGATGATGGGTATTTTATCGTATTTGCAGGTTTACCGAAATGATGAATGCGCATTCAGGACCGAGGTTAAGATTGTCAATAGCTCATTGATTAACGATTTTGCCATCGGCCGTCTCTCCAGGGTCGGTTCTGTTTTGATGATTTCATTGTGACTTAAGTAGGTGCGTGCTTTTGGTGCGTGGGACGCACCCTACGTGGTGTAATCCACCCCTTTGTGATCCCCCTCCCTTTGCGCCATAATACCCCAGTCCCTCACTACGCTATATATAAGGAATACCCATGTCTGCCGCTGCCCTCAAAACCCAGGAATATTTCATCAAGGATGAGCCCTATTACGAACCCATCGGTGATGAGATCGAGGTGTTTCAGGCCGCTTATGCGCAGAAGCTGCCGATTTTACTCAAGGGCCCGACCGGTTGCGGTAAGACCCGGTTCATGGAGCACATGGCGTGGAAGCTGAAGAAACCGTTGATTACCGTGTCATGTCACGATGACCTGACGGCCTCGGATCTGGTGGGGCGCTATCTGGTGAAGGGTGGTGAAACGGTGTGGATCGACGGGCCGCTGGCCAGTGCGGTGCGGGCCGGGGCGATCTGTTATCTGGATGAGATCGTCGAGGCGCGCAAGGACACCATGGTGGTGATCCACCCGCTGGCTGATGATCGGCGGGTGTTGCCGATTGAAAAACTTGGCGAGATAGTCGAGGCGGATGCGAACTTCTGTCTGGCCATCTCTTATAACCCCGGTTATCAGAGCGTATTGAAGGATCTGAAACAGAGCACCCGCCAGCGCTTTGTGGCGCTGGAATTTGACTATCCCTCGGCGGAACTGGAAACCAATATTGTTGCCCGCGAAACCGGCGTGGCGCACGAACTGGCGGCCAAGCTGGTGAAGTTCGCCGGTATGACCCGCAACCTCAAGGGCAGCGGGCTGGATGAAGGGGCGAGTACCCGTTTGCTGGTGCATGCCGCCAAGTTGATCAGCGCCGGTATCTCCCCGGTCACCGCCTGTCATACCGCGATTGCGCAGGCCTTGACGGACGATCAGGAAATGCTGGTGGCGGTGAACGAGTTGAGTTCGTCGTTGTTTTAACAGAAAAAAATTAACGTCTCACCACGAAGGCTCGAAGACACGAAGAAAAAAAGATCTCACCACCAAGGCGCCAAGACACCAAGAAAACATTTACTTTTGGGTAAGCGATCGAAACGAAGGATGTTCATATCTGTGAGTTCTATTAGGGCGCTTCTGATTAATTCGTTTGCCGTCATTCCGGCGAATTAATCAGATCTTCCTTAGATGAATAGTTAAATTTGGATCTGTTCCTTGGTGTCTTGGCGCCTTGGTGGTGGATGTTTTAAATTTTTAAAAATTAAACCCAAACATCAAACTCGCCGCGCGTTGTTGGTAGTTCTGTGAATAGGCGAGGTCGAAGTACACGGTCCTGGTGTTGATCCCCAGCCCGCCGGAGAACACGCCGTCTTCCTTTGGCCCGCTGTGGGCGACGGTATCGCGGTAGCCGAGACGATAACGCAACATGCCCTGTTTGAGTTCGGTGCCTAACAAAATATATTGCGCCGCGTTGCCGGGGTAGACGCCGTCGTTGGGTTGCAGGTCGAGGTCGACGGTGTAGGTGATGAGTGGGGTGAGATGCGCCACGCCCATGCGCCATTGCGGTTTGATCACGACCTCCTGGCCGGTGGCGGTGGGGTAGGCGCGCTCTAGCATGTTTTTGACGACCAGGCCGATGCGCCAATCATAGCTGATCTTTTTCAGC
>JAHEDB010000120.1 GCA_024641465.1 Chromatiales bacterium
CCCTCGAGCCGCAGGCGTTTAGTAATATGCAGGTTGAGACGATAACGCCCGGCTTTGAAACGGACCGTATCACCGGCCCGCGCATGACTGAGAATTTTCGACAGATTCACCGTCTCCGGGCCGACCGTGTGGATAGCCGCCTGGCACATGCCGGACAGCATCAGCAGGAAAAAGGCGGGAGTTAGTCGTCCAATAAATTGAATCATAATAAAAAGGCCATGGGGACAAAACGCCCCCATGGCCATCACTCTCCTGTTATGCCTCGACCAACATACGACCGCGCATTTCCATATGCAGGGCGTGACAGAACCAGTGGCAGTAATACCAGTGCACACCGGGTTTATCCGCCACAAAGGTCACCGAGGCGGTTTGTTGCGGGCCGATCTCCATCGATACACCATGATTCACCACGGTGAAGCCATGCGTCACATCCTCAACCTGATCCAGGTTGGTGACCACCACGGTCACTTCATCGCCCTTCTTGACGGTGAATTCTGTGAGCGCAAAATTCGGCGCCACCGAGGTCATATAGACCCGCACCTGTTTACCGTGGCGAACCACCTTGTTGTCCTTTTCCAGGGTAATGCCGTCAGCCTTAGCCATGGCACTGGTCTTGGCGTAGAACGGATCATTACGCTTCCAGATCTTGAGCGGTTTCATTTTGCTGCGATGCACGATCATACAGTCATGCGGTTCGGCAAAGGTTGGGCCGTCGTGCACGAGTTTCATGGTGTCTCCGGAGATATCGATCAACTGATCGTTTTCCGGATGCAGCGGACCGACATTCAGGAAACGATCCTTGGAGAACTTACACAGGGCGACCAGCCACTTGCCGTCTGCATCACGGGTTTCACCCATCGAGGTATGGTTGTGACCCGGCTGATACTGCACATCCAGTTTCTGTTTGATATAGCTGACCTTCTCACCCTTATAGGCCTTGATCGCATCGGCCACATTCCACTTGACGATCTGGCTGTCGATAAACACCGTGGTGTAGGCATTGCCGCGGCCATCAAAGGCGGTGTGCAACGGTCCCAGACCCAGTTCAGGTTCGGCCACAATGGTATCGCGTGGGTCTTTCAATTTACCGGCAAACCACTCATCGAGTTTATCAATGGAAATCACGGACACCGTCGGTGACAGCTTGCCATTGGCGACAAAGTATTTGCCATCGGGCGAGGTATTCATACCATGCGGGCTCTTCGGCACGGGGATGTAGAGGGTCAGATCAGAGCCGTGCGTGCCATCCAGCACCGGCACCTTGGAAGTGCCAAGGGTTTTAAATTTGCCGGCCTTGATGGCGGCTTCGATGCGTGGGATGTTAAACACCACCGCCCAGTCGCGCTCATTGCGCATGGTGTCGGCCAGCACAACCCCGCCCTCGGAATTATAACAGGTCGAACAGGCATAGGTGCCCTTGTAATCGGCATCGGTGTTGTCAAGGTTACCATCCACCACGACCTGCCAGGCGACCTCCATGGTTTCGGCATCGACCGCGTTGAACATGGTGCGGTATTTGGTCGGGTCGGTCAGGTCACGACCGTCATTGGGGTGGGGAATGCGGAATTCGGCATTGCAGAACACATACTTGGTATGCGGCACCTTCTGCACACGCAAACCGTGAATAGCCGAGACATTGGGGATGCTGACCATCTTGTCGGTCTTCATGATATCGCAGCGAATGCGCGCCACGCGGGTGTTGGCCTTGTCATTGATGAAGACATATTTACCGTCATAATGGCCGTCGGTCATACTCATGTGCGGGTGATGCGCATCGCCATTCAGATACGGGCCACCACCGCCTTTCATGATCTCCTTGCTTTCATTGGTGATCCCCCAACCGGTGGCGCTCTCGATATTGAACACCGGGATGCGCATCAGTTCGCGCATCGATGGCAGGCCGAGGATACGTACCTCACCGGAGTGACCACCACTCCAGAAGCCATAATATTCATCGAGTTCGCCCGGTCCGACACTGCCCAGGGCATGCTTGTCTGCGGTCTTCGACGAGCAGCCACTTAACAGGCCGCTACCGATACCGGTGCCGGCCACCCCGGCCAGTGCGGTGGCACTGAGAAAATCCCTTCGAGTGACGCCGGTTTTTTCTGATTCATTATCTTTACTCATCGTCGTATCTCCTGTGTTGTGAAGTTATGTGCTAATTTATCTTTCCGTGTTTTTGTGCATGTTTTCTGTTTCGCTATCAGGTGTATTCATCCCAAAATTGCTGGGATGCCGCCTGGGCGATTCAGGAACCGGTTTGGCCTTGCCGCGTTGGGCACGTTCATGACGTTTGCGCCGTTCCACCAGCGGTGGGCATTTGAAGTTATTCCAATAAGTGACCTGGCAATCCAGGCAGTAATGGCATTCATTGATCTGGATCTCGCCCATGTCATTGATCGCCTGGATCTCGCATTCCGCGGCGCAGGTCTGGCACGGATTGCCGCACTCCCGACGACGCCGCAACCAGTTCACCAGGCTGAGTTTGGCCGGAATACCCAGCGCTGCCCCCAGCGGACAGATGTATTTGCAGTAAAACTTGCAATTGAATATCGAGATCACGACCAGACCCGCGGCATACAGGATAAACGGCCACTCACGATTAAATTTCAGGGTGATGGCGGTTTTAAACGGCTCTATCTCGGCATAACGTTCGGCGCCGGAAAGCGATTCCAGTGACAGGGCAAACAACAGTAGAAAAATGAGATACTTGATACCCCACAACCGATCATGAATGATTTGTGGCAACTGAAACTGGCGGACGTTAAACTTGCGCGCCACCTCATTGACCAGTTTTTGCAAGGCGCCAAACGGGCACAACCAACCGCAGTAAACTCCCCGCCCCCACATCAAGAGCGAACCGGCGACAAAGGCCCACAGAATAAACATCGCGGGGTCGATCAAAAAGGTCGACCAGCTGAAGTCGGTGATAATGGCATTGGTAAAGGCGAATACGTTGACCACCGACAACTGGCCCAGCATGTACCAGCCAACAAAAAACAGGGTATAGAGCAAAAAACCGTTGCGCAGATAGATCAACAGGCGGGGAAAACGCACCAGCCAGTCCTGCAACATCATAATAATACTCAAGCTTGTCAGACCGGCCAGCAGCACAATGATTTGAAAGGTACGATCACGCCAGACCGAACGCCAGATAGGCTCTTCCTCCGCATGCACACCGGTTGGCAGGTCCAGATAGGCATCCGGCAATTGGTACGTTGATGAGAAACTGGAGAAGACACTCTCGAGCGGTGTAGTCTGCCGCTTTACCAGCAATTCGAGTTGCCAGGCCTCAGCGGGGTCAAACTTATGTTGTTGGCGAATGATAAAGATCGCCTGCTCGGCAAACCCCGACATGCCCTTGATTGCAACATCACTCAGGCGATGATAATCATGATCGCGAAAGGCGATCTCCGCCTCATTCTGTCGGACCAGGATACGGTCGAAGATCCCACCCCGCACAAAACCGGAACCGCGAAATGAATAACGTCCATTGGCCAACAGGGCGATGGCATGCTCACCGGGTTTGAGTTCGGCCATCAGACTCTTGTATTGTGACTCGCCCAGCAGATTACGACCAATCGTCGGTGCATTCAGGTAGGTGTAATACAGGTCGATAAACGCGTCATTCCCCTCACCCCAACCGGCATTGTCGATGTATTCCGCCGCGGTATTTTTAAATGATTTATCAACCTGCTTTCGGCTCAGCAGCATCCGTTGAATAGCGCCGTTTTCCGTCAGCTTGTCCCAGTCCACCGTGACAAAATAATCGCCGCGCAATCGCCTGGTGCTGACTTCATCGGCTCGATGGTCGGCAATGACCCCCTTGCTCATGGCGACCTCGCGCGCCGAGCTCATGATCGCCCGATTCATCACCATGACCGTGACCGTGGCGCCGGTGATGGCATCTATATTGACGTAACCCGAACGTTGTCCGGCGCCCACCTTGATCCGTGCATCGACATGCTTGCCAATGTATTGATTGGCAAAGTCATCCAGGCTCGATTCCGGGATACCAACCAGCAGGATTGGCTCATGATGTTCAAGCACCTTGATCCCCGTTACCTTACCCGTGGTATCGATCCCCACCAGCATGTCCATCGGCTTGCCTGAATAGGCCGGGATGGGTGCGATCTGTTTGGTGCGAAACAGATAACCGACGATGGTGTCACCACGATACGCCGTCGCGGCCGGTGGCTTGCCGACAAATTCACTGATACGGTCTGCTTGCGGGAAGATCGCCTTCCAGGGTAGAGAATTTACCACCGCCGGTTTGGCGTAAACAGAAAACTGTATTAAGCAGGCAACACATAAAAATACGATCAGACTAATGATACGAGGAAAGGTGTGATCGAACTTTTTATGTTGTTTTAAAAATCCGATACTTTTCAAAGCAGAGCCCTGGCTATGTCAGTTACAAACGGAAATGCAACCCTATCGATCCTACAGTGCAGAATACTTGACTGTGATCAAGTCTAGACAGTAATTAGCTGATATCAAACGACCACAGTTATTAAACAGTACACAAGCAGTCAGGTTATCGTATATATCGCATTGTTTTGCTCAATAATACTGAGAGTAAAACGCGTGCGTCAGGTAAGAAGTGTTTCGAGTTGCTGTTTTGATACAGGCAGGGTCAGGATGGCATGCAGATCAAACAATTCCGCCAGCCTGTCGACGTATTGCCGCTCCGACTTATCGACTACAACGATCACCTTCGCCGTCGGCGCATACTTTTGCAGGCTGTAGAGAAACACATCGAGGTTACTGACATTCACCCCGGCGTAGTTATTGCCATAGCCATAGATGAACTCCCCGACCACGATGTCGGGTTTGTCGCTGCGCAGGGCGCTGATGGCCTTGCGCATGGAGTCAAAGCGCAGCTCACGGATTTGCCGCGCTTGACACAGGTCAAACAGATCCGGGAACAGGGGTGATTCAATAATCGAATAGAGCGTACGCTGGGTCATGGCGTGTATTATACTGTTTCAACGTTACCCCATATAGCCCTTCATTAACCCATAGTATTGCCAGGACCGACACCGATGTTGAATATCGAACAACCACAAGACTATAAAATCAGTTTTCATCACCTGGGCTTTCGACCCTTTTTCCTGCTCGGTGGCCTGTTTGCCGTAATAGCCATGCTCGTCTGGTTGGTGCAGTACCACTTTAACCTGCTCATGCCCCGTATTAACAGCCTGCCTGCCGTGTTCTGGCATGGCCATGAAATGATCTTCGGCTACGGCATGGCCGTCATCGCCGGCTTCCTGCTCACTGCGGTGCGCAACTGGACCAATATACAAACCCTGCACGGCTGGCCGCTTATGCTACTGGCCCTGCTGTGGTTGCTGGCCCGGATCGCCCCCTTCACCGGCCTCGGCCTGGTCGACGCCATGTCCCTGATGCTGCTGTTCGATATGCTATTCAATACCCTGTTGTGCATTGCCATTTTGCATCCGATCATGAAGGCAAAACAGTGGGCCCAACTGGGCATCTGGCTCAAGCTGGTCCTGCTGAGCTTTGCCAATCTGCTGTTTTACTTCGGTATGTTTGGCCAGGTCTCGGGCGGCATGGAGATGGGTCTGTATGCCGGCTTGTATTTGATCATCTCGCTAATCCTGCTGATGGGCCGGCGGGTCATTCCTTTCTTTATCGAAAAAGGGGTCGACGATCAGGTCACGCTCAGCAACTACCCCTGGCTGGATGTCGCCAGTGTGGTGCTGGTGCTGGCCTTTATCACCGTACAGGTGTTTACCCCCTATTTCACCTGGGCGACACTGCTGGCCTTCAGCCTGTGTCTGCTGCTCGGCCTGCGCATGGTCGGCTGGTACACAGCCGGTATCTGGCAAAAACCCCTGCTATGGATCATTTATCTCGCCTACGGCGGAATTGTCCTGGGCTTTGGTCTCACGGCCCTGGCCAATTTCGGTTTTATCAATCCCAAACTGGCCATCCACGCCTTTGGCCTTGGCGGGGTCGGTCTGATGACCCTCGGCATGATGGCGCGGGTTGCCCTCGGCCACACCGGACGCAATGTATTCGACCCGCCGCCGGTGCTGCGCTGGATCTTCCTGCTGGCCATCCTTGGCCTGCTGGCCCGGGTCGGCCTGCCCCTGCTCGTACCGGCCGCCTATAACCTGTGGATCGGCGCCACACAGGTCCTGTGGATCCTGGCCTTTGGCCTGTTCAGCTGGGTCTATGCCCCCATGCTGGTCAAACCCCGGGTCGATGGGCGTTATGGCTAGCCTGCCCCTCCGAAATTATTTTTCCCAGTAAATCAATCGGATAAACCCACTTTAGCCACCGCTGACCGGACATTCGGTCAGTGGTCCGTTGACAGCCTGTGCTTTCTCCGCTAAGTTAATAAACGTTTACTTACTTACGGAGATAACCCACATGAATATCGATATGGAACTGGATGCCCGCGGCCTGAACTGCCCCCTGCCCATCCTGCGCGCCAAGAAATCCATTGCCCAGTTGGCCAGCGGTCAGGTGCTGAAGATCATCGCCACCGACCCCGGTTCGGTGAAGGATTTCGAATCCTTCTGCAAGCAGACGGGTAATGAGCTGCTGCAATCCGGCGATGAAAACGGCGAATTCGTGTTTTTGCTGAAAAAACCCTGATGCCGAAACGCCTCAAGGCCAATGAACGGCGCGCCTCGATCCTGGCCGTGGCCAAGGTGCTGTTCGCCGACAAGGGCTATAACGGCGTGGCGGTGGATGAGATCGCCAGACGGCTGGGCGTCAGCCCGGCCGTCCT